>NZ_JBDJAV010000130.1:0-3530 GCF_039649625.1 Plantactinospora sp. ZYX-F-223
CACCGTCGGCCGGATCCGCGGCTCCTGGTTCACCGACGGCGCGGAGACGAGGATCCGGTTGTACGCGTCGCCCTCGTCGGTCGCGTCCGTCCGCAACGACGCCGACTGGATCGGGGGCGCCTCGAACCCGGGCAGGTTGGTGTAACCGCTGTGGTAGGTCTCGCCGCCGTCCTTGCTGATCGCGATCGACCGGTGCGGCACCACGTTGGGGTCGGCCAGCTCCTCCGGGGTTCCCGTGTTGGTGTTCTGCCGACCCCACACGAGAATGTCGCCGTTGGCCAGCTCGACCAGGCTCAGCTCCCCGACGTTCTGCCGGGCGGCGGGCGGGTACTCGACCTGGGCGCCCTTGTGCCACGTGGTGCCGGCGTCGTCGCTGTAGGCGATCATGAGGCCGAACATCGAGCCGACGCGGTAGTTGACGCCGACCGCCAGCCGGCCGGCGTGCGCGCCACGGGTGAGCTGGATGCCGTGCACCGGCGCGGTCTGCATGTGGCCCCAGGACGGGTCGTCCAGCTCCTCGTACAGGCTGCGCGCCGGACTCCAGGTCACCCCGTTGTCGTCGCTGTGCAGCACGTACGGGGTGCGCGGGTAGCCGTCGTGGTTCCTGCCGGGGGTGGCCGGGTCCACCGGATTGTGCGTACTCATCACCACGATCCGGCCGTCCGGGACGCTGGTGGCCGGGGCGCCGGGCAGCTTCCGGTACACCACCGGTCCCGGGTTGCCCCACGTCGCCGGCGCCTCCAGCGTGGACCCCTGCACGGTCTCCATCGGCAGCCACCGCGTGGCGCCGCGCGGCAGCCGCCGGACCACCAGGTCCATGTGGGACTTGTCGGCGCAGGTGTGGATCCGGCGCTCGGCGAAGGCCAGCAACGAGCCGTCCACGGCCCGCACGATGGCCGGGATCCGGTAGCACCCGGCCGGCACGTACGGGGTGGAGAACAGCACGGTGGTCTTCGCCTCCAACTGGTCGGCCGCCGCCACGGCATCGGCCGCCGCCTGGGCCGGGATCAGCGCTGCCGCGGCGATCAGCCCGGCGGCGAGCAGCGCCGCCTGGTATCGGGGTCTGCGAAGAAGGCGCCTGGCAGGGATGGTCACGATCGTCACTCTCCTCGTGGGGATGAGGGTGCTCGTGCGGATCGAGCGTCAGGGACGGTGCCGTGCGACCGCGGTAGCGAACAGTTCCCGCCGCGCGGCCCGGTCGTCGTCAGTGACCTGGACGCGCGACGGAGCGGCGGGGTCCAGATAGGTCGGTGGAGTCGCCTCGTGCAGCGCCCACCGTGCCACGGTCTCGCGCAACCGCCGGAGCGCGTCGGCGTGCGCCGGGTCGTCGACGAGGTTGGTCAGCTCGTACGGATCGGTGGCCAGGTCGAACAGGGCTTCCCCGGCGGCGTCGGACCACAGCAGCTTGTACCGGCCGGTGCGGGCCATGCCGGCGGCCTCCTGCCTGCGGTCCTCGGCGAAGACGCAATCGTGCCCGCCGGCCGGGTCGGTCAGGTCCTGGCCCGGCAGCGGCGTCGCCGGTGACACTCCGCAGGTCGCCAGGACCGTCGGGGCGACGTCGATCAGTGAGACCAGCCCGTCGGCGGTCTCGCCGCCACGCTGGCACCCCGGGAACTTGACCAGCAGCGGCACCTTCACCACCGGGTCGTACATCGGCCCGTCCTTGAGCAGCAGGTGGTGGAAGCCGAGGTACTCGCCGTGGTCAGCGGTGAAGACGATCAGCGTGTCGTCGTACAGCCCGCGCTGTCGCAGCGTGTCGAGCAGGAGTCCGACCTGGTGGTCCAGGTGCGAGATGGTCGCGTAGTAGTGCGCCATCACCCGCCGCAGCAGTGGCAGGGTCAGCGGCTCGTAGTCGAAGTACCGCTGCCGGTACCGCTCGTCGGCGGGCGGGATGGCGTCGGTCCATCCTGGCAACGGTGTCAGTGCCGCCGGGTCGTACATCGTGTCCCAGCCGGCCGGTGGGTCGAACGGGTGGTGCGGCTTGACGAACGACACGTGCAGCAGGTCGCCACCGCCACCGGACCAGCCGGCCACGACCTTCCGCGCCCGCTCGCCGATCCAGGTGGTGGAGTGCCACTCCTCCGGCAGGTCCGACCGGCCGCTGCCGTACGTCTCCCAGTACGACCGTGGTGCCGTCGCGCGGAACTCCTGCTCCTGGTCGACGAGGTCGGCCACCGGCGCCAGCCCAGCCGCCGCCAGCTCCCGGTGGTAGTCGTCGTCGTACCGGCCGGGCCCGTCCTGCTCCGCCAGCTCGAGATGGTCGTAACCGACGTCGAGGTACGTCGGCGTGAAGTGCATCTTGCCGACCGCCGCCGTCCGGTACCCGGCCCGGCGCAACGCCCGGGGAAAGGTGTCGATACCAGGCGCGAGCGTGCATCGGTTCGTCCAGCCGGCATGCTGGCGGACATGCAGGCCGGAGAGGAGCGAGTACCGGGACGGGGTGCAGACCGGGAACGGGCAGTACGCGTTGCGGTACCGGACCCCGTCACCGGCCAGCCGATCCAGGTGCGGGGTACGCACGTCCGGGTTGCCGGCCGCACCGAGGCAGTCCGCCCGGAACTGGTCAACCTGGATGACCAGTACATTCGGTGCCATCAGCAGCCGCCGACACCGAATCCGAGCCCGGTCACCTCGGCCCGCAGCGCGGCCAGCTGCTCAGGGTCGAGTGACGGCAACGGCGGCCGGCATGGTCCGCAGTCGACGCCGAAGACCGACCCCAGTGCCTTGAATCCGGGCAGCTCGCCGCCCGACCGCGCCGCCGCGTCGATGACCTGCTGTGCGCGGAGCTGACACTCCTGCGCCCTGGCCAACTCGCCGCGGGCCGCGTGGGCGAGCATCTGCTGGAACAGCGGGCTGGCGAAGTTGTACACAGAGCCGATCGCGGCCCGTGCCCCCCACTGCCAGGCGGCGAGCACCAGCTTGGCGACACCGACGTAGACCTCCTGCTCGCCGGCCAGGTGCAGGCAGCGCTGGAGGTCCACCATGTCGTTGGCGGCGAACTTGACGCCGGCGAATGACGGGATCCGTTCCCGCGCCGCCAGCAGCACGTCGCTGGCCCGCAGGTTCACCCCGGTGATCGAGGGAATGTGGTAGTAGGTGAACGGCAGTGTCGGCGCGGCGCCGGCGATGGCCGCGCAGGCGTCCACCAGCGCGTCCACCGTCTCGGGGCGGTGGAAGTACGGGGAGACCGCGGAGATCGCCTTCGCCCCCACCTGCTCGGCGTGGCCGGCGAGCCGGCGCGCTTCGGTGATACTCGCGTGTCCGACATGGACGATGACGTCCAGTCGGCCGGCCGCGACCTCGCACCACCGCTCGACCAGCGCCATCCGCTCGGCCGTCGACAGCGCCGCGCCCTCTCCGGCGGTACCGCCGACGAACGCCGCCGGTGACCCCCACGCGAGCAGCGCGTCCGCCTGCTTCGCGACGGTGTCGAGGGCCAGCTCGCCGGCCTCGTCGAACGGCGTGAACACGGCGGTCAGCAGCGCCATTCCCGGTCCGTCGGTGGAGTAGCGCAACGCTGTCATGGGGTT
>NZ_JBDJAV010000131.1:0-3516 GCF_039649625.1 Plantactinospora sp. ZYX-F-223
GCTAGGCGATCTCCGAGTCGGCCGGCTGCGGTGCCCGCGCGGCCATGGCAATCCGCTCCAGCGCTGCCGCGTGGGCCAGAAACGCCTTCCGGCCGTGCGGGGTGAGCCGTGCCAAGGTGCGTCGCGCGCCCGCCCCTGGCTGCTTGCGTACCTCGAGGTAGCCTTCGGCGGCGAGTGCGGAGAGCTGCTTGGACAGGGCCGAGTCGCTCGTGCCGACCGAGTCCCGGATGAAGCCGAACTCCGTCCAGCTCGCGGGTGCCAGCAGCGCGACGATCGTCAACCGCGCGGGGACGTGCAGGAACTCGTCGAAGTCGGGGTCCATCAGTTCTACCGGCCCGCCTGCTGCCGTATCAGCGCCCCGGCGCCCCGGCAGGCACGAATGGCCACCGGCAGGCAGACCACTGATCCGACAGCGGCCGCGACCAGGTGCGGGGCCGGCAATCCGCCCGCCCGAGCGGCCGCCGCCAAGCCCTGGAGTACCGCTACGAGGAGGATCCCGGAAGCGACCCCTCCGAGCAGCTCGCCGGAACTGGGCTTGCGGAGGACCGGTGCCCGGCGCACATAGACGAACGCCAGCAACGCCAGCAGCATGACCACCGGGAACAGCATCGCGCCGCCCCACGGATTGGGCAGGTCGTACGAGGCGTAGGAGAGGAGCACGACCAACGCCAGGACACCCAGGTAGAAGGGGGACGAGCTGTGCCGCGCCTCTGCGGCGCGGGACTGCTCATGCCGCTTCCGGATGTCGTCGAGCGCCGCCTGCGCGTCGTCCGGAGTCATCAACCTTCCACCTCTCCCCACCAGTTGTACTTTCCTCCAAGGAAAGTACTCGGTTCTTTCCTGTCAGGCAAGTACCTGGCGATCGCCAACCCCGACCTGGTGGACCGGCGGCGCGCGGACCCGGCCGAGAACGAGCCGGATCCCCGGACCGTCTGCACCGGCGTGCCGCCGGCTACACCGACTGTCCGCCGATCTCCACCCGCCCGCCGTCAGGAGAGCTGGTGGCCGTCCTGGTCGCGCTCGCGGGGCAGATGACGAGGAGGCAGCTCTCGACGCGTACGGCGTCGATGACCGGGCCGTAGACGCTCGGCGTACTGCTGGCGAACCGGATGGTGGTCGAGCCGGAGAGCAGGTTGGTGAAGTACGCCGTCCGGTACACGAATCCCATCTCGGACGGCGTCCGACCGGTGGTGTCGAAGGTGAAGCTGTCGATGGTGTGGCCGTTGGCGGTGACCGTGCCGGTGGTGAGCAGGGGTCCGCCGTCGGGGTTACCGGCCAGGGCGTACCGGATCCGGTAGGTGGTGAGCAGGGTGGTCGGCACGCTACGGGCGACCGCGCCCGGGCTGCTGCCGTTGAGGTCGAGTGACTGGTCGCCCTCCGCGTCCTGCCAGTCCTGGGTCAGGTCGACGGTGCCGGTGGTGACGGTCCACGGGCCGAGCTGCTGCCCGGCGGAGTAGGTCACGAAGTCGGCGAAGATGACCGGCTCCTCGAAGCCGTCGGCGAAGACGACGGCGGCGTTGGCGGGACTCGGGGTGAGGAGAGCCAGCAGGGCGGTCAGGCCCACCGCCAGGCTCGCGCCGATCGACGTACGACGGGCACGCGGGTACGTCCTTGTATTGCCCGGCCGTGCCGTCTGGTGTCGCAAGTGGCCCGCCCCGGACCAGGGGAGAGTGGTCCGGGGCGGGCCAGGGGTGATGAGGCGGGTCAGCGGCGCCGGGGCACCCAATAGAGCAGTTGACCGGCGATCAGCGCGGGGTGCGTGTCGGGAAGGGCTTGCAGCGCGCGGGCGAGGTGGGCGGCGAGGTACATCATCAGCCCCACCCGGTCACCCCGGAAGCCGACCAGCAGGGCCAGCCGGGCCGCCGCGCACGGCCAGGGGTCCCGACAGGTCTGACACTGGTACGACTGCGCCGGGCTGTGCCGGCCGGCCGGGTAGCGCCGCGCATTCCTTCGTACGGCCCGGTACCAGCGCTCCTGCGGACCGATCACGGGTCACGCCCGAGCGGTGCTGTGCCGGGCGTGCTGCTGTGCCGGGGTCAAACTGCCTGCGCGGCCGTTGGCGTGGGCGGGTCCGTCCCAGCCGTGGCGACGGTTGGTCGTCCTGGTGCGGGGTGTGTTCGTCCGGGTCGGCGCGGACGCCGCCGCGCGGACCGTCGCTCGGTATTCCACGCGGGTCGGCGGTGGTGGTGGCGGTGGCTGGTAGGGCATCGGCACCAGCTCGACCGAGTCCGGGCAGCGCCACCGAAAGCCACACCGGCAGTACCGCCAGAGTCGGCGCCAGTCCCGGCGGTGATAGGGCTTGAATCTGCGCCAGAATTTCATGATCGATGCCTTCCGTCCGGGGATTTGGACGGGGCGGCGCCAGGCTCCGAACATTGGCACCGCCCCGTGGGCACTCACCCGGATTGGAAGGTCACGGGGGCGGGCGAGTGCCTGAATTCCACCCTGGACCGTGGCCCCATTACGGCGGAAGATGCTGGTCGGGCACGGGAAAGCCGCAGGTAAGCCAGCGAAAATGACCATGAGCGCCGGAGTGATTTGGGGGACGTGAAAGCCTATGTCTGCGAGCGAGTATCTGGTAAAGGACCTTCGCCGGACCCGGGAACTTCTCGGCCTGACCCAAGACGCGTGGGGCGAGCGGATCCACTTCTCCGCAAAGCACGTCGGTGCGGTGGAACGAGGCGAGCGGCCAGCCCTCCCGGACTATCTGACAGCGGTCGACCGCGCGTTCGGGACCACGTTCATGCAGTTCTACCGGATGTTCGTGCAGGGGGAACTCGTACCGGTCTGGTATCGACCCTTCGTAGAACACGAGGGCCGTGCGAGCCTGCTCAGGGTCTATCACCCGCTGGTAGTGCCAGGCATCCTCCAGACCGAGGCGTACGCCCGGGCTGTCCTGGTGGGGCGCCGCTTCCAACCGGACACTGTGGACGGCATCGTGGCGACGCGGCTCGGTCGACAGGAAATCCTGTACCGCCGGCCCGACCCCTGCCAGTTGGTTGCTGTGGTGGACGAAGGAGTCCTGCACCGCCGGGTGGGAAATGCGGCGGTGATGCGCGACCAGTTGAAAGCCCTGGTGGCAGCATGTGACCACCCGAACGTGCGGGTGCAGGTCGTTCCGTTCGAGGCCGGCGCCTACGTGGGGCTGGACGGTCCGCTGGCGATCGCCACCGTGGATGGCCGGTCGGTCGGCTTCCTGGAAGGGCACCTGGAGGGTCGCGTCATCGAGAGCCCGGACGCCACGAAGGATCTTGAAGGCGCATGGGAGGCTATCCGGGACTACGCTTTGCCCAGTAACCAGAGCCTCGAACTGATCATGAGGACGGCCGAGAAATGGACGTGAACAGCGCCCCGACCTGGCACAAGTCGACGCGCAGCGACAGTACAAACTGTATCGAGGTGGCCGACAACCTTCCCGACCGGGTCCTCGTACGGGACAGCAAGGACCGGCGCGGGCCGGTCCTGACCTTCAGCCCTCAACAGTGGCGTGGCTTCGTAGACCTGGCCAAGCGTCAC
>NZ_JBDJAV010000132.1:0-3482 GCF_039649625.1 Plantactinospora sp. ZYX-F-223
CTAACCACCCGCATTAACCTTGCACACTGGCTGGGCGAGGTCGAAGGCCCCGCACGCGCACTATCGGCGCTCACTGCGGTGTCCGCCGACCAAGCCCGAGTCCTAGAGCCCAACCATCCAGACACCATGCGGACCATGGGGAGCCTGGCGCATTGGCGTGCCCGTAACGGTGACATTGTAGGCGCCGTCGACGCGCTCAAGTCTCTGCTGAAGCGGCAGATTCGGACGCTCAGCAGCAACCATGCCGATGTACGCGCGACCCGGGAAGTACTCGCGCATTGGCTCGACGTCCTTGCACGCGGCCCTAATGCAGTATCGACGAAGCGCACAACCGCATCGATCCTTGGGCGCCGCCGCCGGGTCTCGGAATGAGGGCCAAGCGCTCCCTCCGGGCCGTCCGATCCTCTGACTAACGCGCGCATTCGCTCCGGTCCAGGTCGAATAGGTAACAGGCATACTCTTCTGCCGCAGGCAGCGCGGCGGCGACGGGGCCGATACGGCTGTACGTACGCTACGGCGATGCAGATCGACCTGGTTACCCTGATTGTTGACGAATACGACCCTGCGATCGTTTTCTTCACCGACGTACTCGGGTTCGACCTCGTGGAGGACTTACCGTCATTCACCAACGACGGGGCGGCCGAAGCGGTGGGTGGTCGTTCGGCCTCCCGGCGCACAGACCGGGCTACTTCTCGCCCGCGCAGACGGTGAACGCCAAGATGCCGCTGTCGGTGACCATGCCGCCGCCGAGTCGGTTTTTTCTCCGGGTCGAAGACTTCGACGCCGCGTACGTTCGGGAGCCGCGCTCGGAACCCTATGGCCGGGTCGCGGTCTTTCTTGACATCGCCGGTAACCGGTGGGATCTCCCCCGGCGATGGTTGAGTTATCTCGGAGACCGAAGGCAGGGACCTGGGGGCGGTTGGCGTCGCGGTAGTGGGAGTGTTTCGGCTGGTCAAAGCTCGAAGCGGTCGATCACCGATCGTGGTAGCGCGGTGATGTCGGTGACCTCGGAGGCGGCCGGCCGCTTGGCGTCCACCCCGTCTGACCTGCTGTAGGTGTATCGGAGCGCGCCGTAGGTCGGGTCCACGCTCGGTACGTCGATGTTGAATTCGAAGAAGTTTCCGTCGGGGCTCGTGACAGCGCTGAACGGAACGGCCGTTGCCTTCGGGCCGAGTCCGTCGAGCACCTTCCGGCTGATGGAGTGCGAGCGGGTCAGGTCCAGCGTGCCGACGAAGTCGGCCCCACCCTTCCGTTTCGCGGTGACGACGCAGCTGACGAGGTCGGCCGCCCCGGTGTGGTCGCTCTCGGCCAGCAGGTTGAACGAACTGCCGGCCGGAAGGGCCGCGACACCGATGTGCATCCACATTTTGGGCACGCCGGGCAGGTCACGCGTTCGTACGTACAGGTCGGTGCCAATCTGGATCAGTTCGGCCCGGAGGGTGTCGCCCGCCGGATCCGGAATGGCGATGCTCATAGTGGCCTTCTTGTTGGCCGGGTCCATTCTGTGGTCGGCCGTCAGGCCGGAGTGCTGTAGGACGACGGTCATGACCCCCTGGTTCGTCTTCGCCGCCGCGTCCGCCAGCTTCTCCACCGGGCTGAGCTGTGTCGGCGCGGATGTTTCCCCGAGCGGCGCCGAACTGTCGGTGGATACCGCACCGACGCCGCAACCCGTGATCGAAAGACTCATCGCGGCAACGAGGACGACAACCGGAGCCGCTGTCCGCAGAGTACGCACTGACCTGTTTCCTTCCCGTCGGTATTCTTCCGTCGACGAACCACGCGGATGCTACCCGCCCCGGTCGGCCCGGCATCATGCACACTGCCACCAGACAGCCCTTGATCCTTGATCTTCTTCCCTAGACAAGAGGAATGATCGATCAAGGGCTGTCCCTATGATCAGCCGAGGTCGATGCCGCCACCCGCAGGTTAAAGATCAAGTTGGTCGCAACCGCCGCTAAACCGACGCGGCCGAGAACGAGCCTTCTCGGCATCCGCTCATGCCGCCGACCGTGTGCCATCACGAGCCAGGGTCGTCACGCTCCGTGGCGTACCCTCCGTGCCGGCCGACGTCCGGAACTGCCGAAGTGCGTTCGATCATGGCGTTTGAAGCGACTGCAGGAGCGGCAGATTGCGTCAGTCGAACAGTGACCACTGCGCCTTCCAGTGCTCAACGTCGGACGGGTCGATTTTCGAGTGCTTGCTATCCGGGTTGCGTGGACGTGTGCCCACCCGGTTCATGTAGCCATCGTGTCGTTCGCGAACTGGTCTGCCTGATCCCCGGTCCTGGCGAGGTGTTCGGCACCGGCTGACGGTCGTGGCCACCGCAGCAGTGTGTGCCGTGGTCGCCGGCTATCGCTCGTCGATCGAGAACAAGGTCCACTGGGTTCGCGACGTCACCTACGACGAAGACCGCAGCCAGATCCGCACCGGCACCGGACCGAAGCCATGGCCGCCCTACGCAACGCCGTCATCAGCGCACTACGGACCGCCGGCACCACCAACATCGCCGCCGCCAACCGACACCACGCCCGCGACAGCACCCGCCCACTGGCACTACTCGGCATCACCTAACGACTTTGCCGGAGCCCTGACACTCCACCATCCTCTCGTTAGGAGTTGCACAAGCCGTCATGAAGCCGAAATGAAACCGCTGTCTGTTTGGCTTGGCTTCTGGTCGAGGCTGAGCGTCCGAGGGTTGTCCCCCTGATGATGGGCGGATTCAGCCGGTTTTCTGACCGACTGTTGGCAGCCCTTGCGGACAGGCATTCAAGAGAAGGAGCCACGTGTATGAGGATCAGACGTACCCTGATGGCGGCAGCGACCGTCGGCTCGGCAGTGCTCGCGATTGGCGGCGCCTCGATGACCGCAAGCGCTTCCGAGGTCTCCGGGCAGTCGTCGGCCGGCGAACGGGTCCTGACCCCCGCAGGATGGCGGAAATTGGGCACCTATTCCGAGGCCCAGTGCTACGAGCACGCCAGAACGTGGAATGCGAGGCCAGGCTTTTACGCCGAGTGTCGCAATGCTACTGGCATCACAGCCGAACTGTGGGTGTACCAGTACTGAGCCGTTGCCGGCAGCACCCGTACAGCCATGACCGTATCCATCATTGACTCGACAAGAGAAGGAGAAAGACGTGCGTACAAGGGGAGCACTCGCCGCGCTGCTGATGGTCGCAGGACTTACCGTGACCGCCATGACCGGTAGCGCCGCTTATGCGTCGGCGTCGAACGGCGTCGACCGAAGCCACACCGGGTCGGCTTCCAGCGAGTCGCTGAGGCCGGTCTGGGACTACTACGCCTCCTACACGGACCTTGCGAGCTGCATAAGCAGGGGTGAGAAGGGCTATGGCGGCGGCCTGGAGTGGGAGGAGTACCAGTGCTACTACGTGGCGCCGTCCTTGTACGACTTGTACGTCAACGCATGGTGGGGCTGACTGGTTCGACCAGGACAAGCATCCACTCCGGCCGGTACCGCCGCCTTAG
>NZ_JBDJAV010000133.1:0-3402 GCF_039649625.1 Plantactinospora sp. ZYX-F-223
CCTCGACGTGGAAGGCGAACGGCACCGTCGGCAACCACTCCTGGGCGTACATCGAGGGGTTACCCGTGCTGCCCACGAGCACGCACCCGTCGCCCGACGGTTCGAGCCGGCCCATCGGGGGCCGGATCCACGGGGCCACCTCGGCCACCGGAGCGTCGAAGACGACCCGGGTGGGGAACTCCCACCCGCTTCCCAGGTTCTCCTCCAGGGCCGCCACCGGGTCGAGGCCGGCGGGCGGCTCGAACGTGTGCCCGGTCTCCCGGACCGCCCGGACCCGGTCGAGCCGGTAGGTGCGGACCGCGTCCGCGTGGTGCGCGTGGCACAGCAGGTACCAGCGGCCGTAGCGGACCACCACCGCCCACGGATCCACCTCGGCGTCCCACTCGTTGCCGGATTCGGTCCGGTAGGTGACCAGCACCCGGCGTCGGGCCGCGACGGCACTGACGAGTGCGCTGGTGGTGGTGGGGTCCGGCCGGGACGCATACCGGTCGGGAGCGGCCGAGGCATGCCTGCGCAGCGCGGCCGCCTGCCGGCCGACGTTCTCCGGGAGCACCTGGATGACCTTGCCCAGGGCCGAGCCGACGAGGTCGTGCGCGTCGGTGTCGGCGGCGGTCGGCTGACCGTCGAGCACCGCCATGACCAGACCGAGTGCCTCTGCCTCGGTGAAGACGACCGGAGGCAGCCTGGTCCCCCGCCGGAGCCGGTAACCGCCGTAGGGACCCCGGACCGACTCGACGGGGATGCCAGCCTCGCGGAGGATCCCGACGTACCGCCGCGCGGCCCGCTCGGTGACGCCCAGCCGCCCGGCGAGTTCCCCGGCCGTCGTGCCGGGGCGGGCCTGGAGGATCTCGAGCGTGCGCAGGGCCCGTGCGGTGGGGCTCAGTTCGGTCGGCACCCCAGCAGATTAGGTGTCCAGAAGCTGAACCGGTAGTAGATCGTCCGGAATTGGGCCTAGCGTCATGCCCACGACCAGGTTCCACGGGCAGGACCTCACCGGAGGGCGGGAGAGCTTCCCCGGCAATGCGGTCTGCACATCGTCCTGGGCGGAATGGGAGTACCGGCGCGATGCCGAACGGGACCTGACTTCGTCGAAGAAAGGACACTGATCGTGGACATACTGCTCGTCGCCGGCCTCTGGCTCGACGGATCCGCCTGGGGCGAGGTCGTGCCCGCGCTCGAGGCACTCGGCCACCGCCCCGTGCCGCTCACCCTGCCCGGCCAGGGCGACGGATCCACCTCCGCCACCCTCGACGACCAGCGGGCGGCGGTGCTCGCCGCCGTCGACTCGGCGTCCGGGAAACCCATGGTGGTGGGACACTCCGCCGCCTGCACCCTGGCCTGGCTGGCCGCCGACGCGCGACCGGAGAAGGTGGGCAAGGTCGTCCTCATCGGCGGCTTCCCCACCCCCGACGGGAACTCCTACGCCGAGTTCTTCGAGCTGAAGGACGGCGCGATGCCATTTCCCGGCTGGGGGCCGTTCGAGGGGCCGGACGCCGCCGACCTCGACGAGGAGGCCCGGCGAGCCTTCGCGTCCGCCGCGATTCCCGTCCCGGAGGGGGTGGCCAAGGGCGTGGTACGGCTGGCGGACGAGCGACGGTTCGACGTGCCGGTCGTACTCGTGTGCCCCGAGTTCACGCCGGACCAGGCGCGGGAGTGGATCGCCGCCGGGGATGTGCCCGAGCTCGCCAGGGTCACGCACCTCGAGCTGGTCGACATCGCATCGGGCCACTGGCCGATGGTCAGCGAACCGACCGAACTCGCCCGGCTGCTCGCCTCGGCTGCCGTCGAATCCTGACGGCATGCCCGCAACGCGTGCCGGTCGCCGCCGTCGCAGCACCCCTGGGCGGGACGACCGCGCACATCCCTAGGTCGCGGCCGCGGGCGGCGCCACCGGGTACGCCCGGCGTCTCGCCTGCGCACCGCCACAGTGGCTCCGGGCCCCCGTGCCGATGATCCGTCCTGGTCGACGGAGCGTCCTGCGGGGGCCTCGCCGCTGCAAACGATCGACGCATGCGCAGGTGCGGAGAGACCATCGTGGACCGGCAGTGAGACACGGTCCCCTTCGACAGCTACCTGGCGCCGGGCCGCCCCGCCACCGGGGCTCGGCGGTGAGCCCCGGCGCACAAGTACGGATGAATCCGGGCGTAGCCCTCCACACTGGTCGCTGCCGCCAGTCCGGCCGACTTTCTTCGCCGCCACAGTCTTTTGTCACCACGGACAAAAGTGCGGATGATCCTGCCGAAAGATCTGGACACGCCGACGGCAAGACAGTTAGTGTCGAACAATATCAACATGTTTCTACGAGGTAACCGGCGGCGCGGTTAGCTCGTCGTCTGAGAGTCACGGCTTGGCCGGGGGAGCCCGCTCTCCAGGCCGCCGTGCCCGCAGACTCCGGCGCGGCCCGCCCGCGCCATACCCGCAACGATGTCGGCGCTCCGCCGGCTCGGCACCGCGGTCGGCGTCACCCCCGTCGCCGATCCGACCTCGCCCATAGTCCACCGTGCCCATAGTCCCCCCGCCCTGATCGAGACACGTCTGTCCACACACCAGCCGCGACAGGCCGGCAGCCGCAGCACCGGACCCAGCGTCGCGGATCACGCTGGTGTGCGGTCCACCGCCATGTCACCCGTCGATCAACACGAAACCCCCACGGGTCGTCGACGTTCCCCAAGACTCGCGAAAGGTGTGTTCGGCATGCCAGCTTTCCCTGTGCGCTCTGGCCCGCCAAGGCGCTCCCGGCTGCTTCCCCGGCTCGGCGGCGGCCTGCCCAACCGACCGATGAGGATGCTCGCGGCGATCGCCGCCCTGGTCGTCGGTTCCGCGCTCGTCTCCGTCCCGGCCGGCGCCCGCCCGGCGGACTCCGAGCCGGGCACGGCCCTCGACCGCACCTCGGCCGGGCAACTGCAGGCCCAGGTGCTCACGTGGACGGCCGGTGACAGCACCCAGGCGTACGTCTCCGCACCCACCACCGCGGTCGCCGGGCCGGCCACCCTCGTCTTCGAGAACAGCACCGCGACCGGCAACACCACCGGGATGCAGCACACCCTCACGTTCGACACCGGAAACCCCGAGTACAACCGCGACGTGGACGTGAACATCCTGGCCGACCCGTTCGACGCCAACCAGGGCCGATGGACCGTCGACGTGGTACTCACGGCCGGCACCTACCGCTACTTCTGTGCGATACCGGGGCACGGCACGATGAACGGGCTGCTCGTCGTCACCGGCGGCGGCGAGGACACCACCCCGCCGACGGTGACCGCCGCGGTCACCGGGGAGCAGGACGAGGACGGCGCCTACGTCGGCGCCGCCACGGTGACCCTCTCGGCCACCGACACCGGATCGGGCGTGGGCCGGATCGAGTACGCGCTGGACGGCGGGGCATACGGCACCTACTCCGCC
>NZ_JBDJAV010000134.1:0-3334 GCF_039649625.1 Plantactinospora sp. ZYX-F-223
TGCCAAGGACGCCCGCTCAGACAGCTTCCCGTATGTCGTGGCGGCCTGACGGCCTGATCACCGCCTGAAGTCATGGGCCCCGCGGTATCGCGCGCGCAGCAGCAGCCCGGTGGGTGCCCAAGTCAGCTGAGCGCGGCATGGCCGCATTGGCCTCGGTTCGGTGTCATCCGGCCGTCTCCTCATGGCGCGCGAGCGCGAACACGAACCAGGCGATGGCGCAGACTGCGGCCGACATCAGCAGGGCCCAGCCAGTGCCTGCGGCGATCGCGGCACCCATGACGACGACGCCGAGGGTGGCGCCGACCTGCCGCACGGCGTTGAGCAGGCCGCCCACCGCACCGGCCGTGCCCGCCGGGGCGACGCCGACAAGGGCCGCGACCAGCGCAGGCAAGGCGTAGGAGACGCCGAAGCCGGTCATCAGCAGGCCCACCGCGAGCCAGATGTAGCCGCCGTCGGCGAAGACCACGCCTGCCAGCACAGCACCTCCAGCGGCCAGCAGAGCCAAACCGGCCAGGATCGGACGGCGAGGACCCACCCGTGCCACGATCTTGCCCGTGAACGGCGGATTGGCCGCGAAGGGAACCGTCAGCGGCAAGAACGCCAGCCCGGTCTGCAGCGGGTCCAGGTGTCGCTCCTGCTGCAACAGCAGCGGCAGCACGAACAACCCTCCGGTCAACGCGAAGTTCACCGCCGCGGCGGCCAGCAATCCAGCCCGCACCCGGCCTGACCGCAGCAGAGCCCGGTTCAGGACCGGCGCCTGGCTGTGGCGCTCCAGGCCGCAGAACGCCAGCGCCGACACCCCGAACCCCACCGATGACCACGCGGCGTGGGCCCACGCCTGCGAACCGGCGGCGATCAGCGCGTCCGTGAAGAGGGCCAGCACTGCGGCGGCTGCTAACTGGGCGGGCCAGTCGATCCGGCGGTCACTGCGCGGGCAGGCCACCGCCCGGCCCAGCGTCAGCGCCAGCACCACCAGGCCGATGGGCACATTGACCAGGAAAATAGACCGCCATCCGGCCGCGCCGACCAAGGCGCCGCCCGCGATCGGACCGGCCGCAACGGCCGCGCCGCTGATCGCGGCCCATGCCGAGACCGCGCGCGCCCGTGCCGCCCGTTCTGGGTAGAGCTGGGCGATCATCACCATCGAGGCGGGCACGCACGCCGCCGCGGCGACCCCCGAGATTGCGCGCAGGAGGACCAGGGCCCACAGCCCCGGGGCGAACGCACTGAGCAAGGATGCGAGCGTGAAGACCGTGATCCCGGCCCGGAAGAGCCGCTCGGCACCGAATCGGTCCGCCGCTGCCCCCGCCGACAGCAGCAGCGCGGCGAACGCCACGGTGTAGCCGGCGGTCGCCCACTGCAAACCGGCCATCGAGGTGTCGAGAGACGACGCCAGATCAGGCTCGGCGACCGACAGCACTGTCATGTCCAGCAGCACCATGAAGTAGCCCAGCGAAATGCCCGTCAGGGCGCTGGAACGCCCCCACGGCGAATGGAGATTCGCCCCTGCGGGTGCAAATGAACTCAAAAGGGTCATAACTGGGACAGCTCCCCGAAGCGAAGACGACAGTGGGAAGGACGCCAACACTGTGCGTTTCGGCAGGTCAACAGCTCCACCGCCGCAGCCGCACGACGCGTTCGGAATTTCCGAACGCTCCGGGCTGTTTCTCCGCGTGTGGAGCTACGCCAACTCAGGACCTTCGAGGCTGTCGTCCGCCACCGAACCGTGACCGATGCCGCCGTCGCGCTCGACCTCGCCCCCTCGTCCGTCTCCCAGCAGATCCGGACCCTCGAGGAAGCACTCGACGTGGCCCTGTTCGTGCGCGGCCCCAAGGGAATGGAGCTGACCCCCGCCGGACAACGGCTGCAGGGATGGACACGGTCCCTGCTCGACCAGGCCAAGCAGGCCACCCGCGACGTCAGAGGCGAACGGCAACTGCTCCGGCTCGGCGCGCTGGAAACCCTCGCCGGCTCCTACGTGCCCCAGGTGTTCGCCCGATTCGCCGAACGCCGGCCCGACATCGACCTTGAGATCCACTCCGAACGCGCCCGTGACGGCCTCCTTGCCGACGTGATCGAGGGACGACTCGAAGCCGCCCTGCTGCTGGATTCCGGCGACGACGTCGGCGGACTCGGCTTCCCCGCTCCCGCCGAACCGCTCACCTTCATCGACCTTGACCCGGTCCCCCTCGCACTGGTATCCGAGCCTGCCCACCCGCTCGCCGCCCGAGCGGCACTGACTCCCGATGACCTCAAGCACGAGCGGCTCCTGGTCAACGTGCCGGAGTGCTCGTTCTGGATGGCCGGTAACAAGATCCTGGGCTCCGGTCCGAGACGGATCAAAGTCGGAGGCGTCCCGGTGATGCGCGCATGGGCCGAGCACGGACTCGGAATCTCGCTGCTACCCCGGTTCGCGGTCGCCGACAGCCTCCGCTCCGGCGCCCTGATCCAACTCGACCTCCCACTCCCGGATCTCAGCCTGCGGCTGATCTGGCGAGAAGACCAGGAGTCGTTGCCTGGCATGCGCGACATCTTGTACGCCGCAGCCCGCCCCTGAACACCAGACCTCGCCGACCCACCGGGGAGAAACCCCTGTCCGCCATTGTGTAGGCCTTGCTGTCCGCCCCTGGGGCGATCTTCATGTCCGCTAACACATGGGCCGCTCGTACCGCTTTCGCGCAGGCTCGGAATGTTCCCGCGGCGTGACGACGGCAGCCGGAAATCAACGACGGACGAGATCGCAGCGTATCGCCGGCTGTTGCGTCCGCCTGATGCCCCGAAACAGCCCGCCTTCCTTGAACCGGCGACCATCAAATGAGAACTGCTGATACCGCTCGGACAGGTGTTCGGCTGTGATGTTGCGCTGAGCGGTCGGTATCGAACCCACGCCGGGCACCGGGTACCCGAGCCGGAAACCGCCATAGTCGATCGCCAGGGCGAGAACCCACAGGGCCAGCCGCATACCATCCCCGTATTGGGCGCCGATGAGCCACGGCACCGCGGACACGGCGAACCAGATGAAGATCCGGGCGGCCCGCCGTTCGGTCTGCGGCTCCTTACGCACCTTGGGCATGAGGAACAGCCCCGCCCGAGGTGGATCGCCACATAGGCACAGGCGAACACCAGACCACGTTCCCCGAACGCCTGCGGGATCGCGGTGGTCATCAGCAATACGCCGAACATCACCGCGATGACCAGCAGTTTGATCTCGACGCGCTCAGGATCGTATAGATCGGTGACGAGCGTGGTGATCGCCCATGTCCACCACACCGCGGCAAGCAGTACGAGTGGGCTTGACCCGATTCGACGGACAGGGTCGATAAGTTGATCTCAC
>NZ_JBDJAV010000135.1:0-3200 GCF_039649625.1 Plantactinospora sp. ZYX-F-223
GCCGCGAACGGGTCCGGCACGAACCGCTGCGCGGTCAGCTCCGGCCGCTTGAGGTAGCCCCGCGCCACGCCGGGACCACCGACGTGGATCTCGCCGGGCACCCCGACCGGGACCAGGTTGCCGTACTGGTCGAGGAGGTAGATCCGCAGGTCGCCGAGGGGGTACCCGACCGGGTTGCCCGGGTCGGTGATGTCCTGCGGGCGTACCTGGTGGAAGCTGGAGTGCACCGTCGTCTCGGTGATGCCGTACATGTTGAGCAGGGCCGGGCGGTCCAGGCCGAACCGGTCGGTCCAGGGCGCCAGCTCGGCCATCTCCAGCTTCTCGCCGGCGAAGACCACGGCCCGCAGCTCCAGGGCGGCGAGCCGGGGATCGTCGTCCCGGGCGAACCCGACCAGGCTGCGGAACGCCGACGGGGTCTGGTTGAGCACCGTGACCCGCTCGGCGACCAGCAGCTCCAGGAACTCGTCCGGCAGCCGGGTCACCTCGCGCGGCACCACCACCAGGCGACCGCCGTAGAGCAGCGCGCCCCAGAGTTCCCAGACGGAGACGTCGAAGGCGTACGAGTGGAACAGCAGCCAGACGTCGTCGGCGGAGAACCGGTAATGGGTCTCGCCGACGGTCAGCAGCCGGAGCACGTTGGCGTGGGTCAGGCAGACGCCCTTGGGCCACCCCGTCGACCCCGACGTGTAGATCACGTAGATCAGGTTCTCCGGGCCGGAGCGCGAAACCGGGTTCTCCGCCGGCAGCCCCGACAGGTCCTCCTCGTCCAGGTTGACCACGGCACCGGCGGAGAAGCCGGCGACCGTCCCGGCCAGCGACGACTGCGTCACGATCACCGACGCGCCCGCGTCACCGACCATGAAGCCGAGCCGGTCCACCGGCTGCGCCGGATCCAGCGGCAGGTACGCCGCACCGGACTTCAGCACCCCGAGCAGGGTCGGGACCAGGTCGATGCCCCGCTCCAGGCAGACCCCGACCAGGGACTCGGGCCCGGCGCCGAGCGCGCGGAGCCGGTGCGCCAGCCGGTTCGCCCGGGCGTTCACCTCGGCGTACGTCAGCGAGACACCCTCGAAGGTCACCGCCACGGCCTCCGGGGCGGCCGCCACCCGCTCCTCGAAGACCTGGTGCACGGTCCGGGTCGGCGGCACCGCGTCGATCCGGAACGGGTCGGCGACCCCGGTGACCTCGGCCCGCTCGGCGTCGTCCAGCAGGTCGACCGCGGAAAGCGCCCGACCCGGATCGGCGACGGCGGCCTGCAGCAGCCGGACCAGGTGCCCACCCATCCGCCGCATGGTGGACCCGTCGAAGAGCGCGGTCGCGTACTCCAGGTGGGCCCGCAGCCCGCCGTCGGCGCCCTCCTGGATCTGGAGCGTCACGTCGAATCGGGAGACCTGGGAGAGCGCGTCCAGCGGGGAGACCGCCAGCCCCGGCATCGCGTACCCGCCGGCGCCCGCCTCGTGCATGGTGAAGGCGACCTGGAACAGCGGGGTACGGGACATGTCCCGCTCCGGCTGGAGCTCGTCGACGAGCTGCCCGAACGGCACCTCCTGGTGGTCGAAGGCGGCCAGCACGGTCTGCCGGTTGGCGGCCAGCAGCTCGCCGAAGGTGATGTCGGAGTCCCACCGGGCCCGCATCACCAGGCTGTTGATGCCGTAGCCGATCAGCCGGGACAGCTCGGGCCGGTTGCGCCCGGACACCACCGTGCCGACCGGGATGTCGGTGCCGCCGGTGTACCGGGACAGCAGCGCCTGGTAGCCGGTGAGCAGCACCATGAACAGGGTCGCGTCGTGCCGCTGGGCGAGGTCGCGGAGCTGGCCGCCGAGCCCGGCCGGCAGCTCCACCTCGACCACCGCACCGGCCCAGTCCCGGGTCGCCGGGCGGGGCCGGTCCGCCGGCAGGTCCAGCGGCGGCACCCCGGCAAGCTGCCGCCGCCAGTAGTCCAGATGCCGCTGGTGCTCCGCCTGCGAGCGGTTCCGCTCCCAGGCGGCGTAGTCGGCGTACTGCACCGGCAGCGGGGCGAGGGTGCTGGGGCGGCCGGCGAGTGCGGCCGCGTACAGCTCGCTGAGTTCCTCGGCGAAGACCCCGACCGACCAGGCGTCGCAGGCGATGTGGTGGAAGACCACGACCAGCAGGTGGTCGTCGTCGGCCAGCCGGACCAGCCGGGCCCGTACCGGCCACTGGGTGGCCAGGTCGAACGGGATCGACGGCTCCTCGGCGGCCCGCTCGAAGCCCCGGCGCTCCCGCTCCGCCTCGGGCAGGTCGGTCAGGTCCGACACCGCCAGCCGCACCGGACCGGCCGGGTCGATCACCTGGATCGGCTCGCCCGCGACCAGCGCGTACCGGGTACGCAGGATCTCGTGCCGGCCGACCAGCTCGGTCAGCGCCCGGCGCAGCGCGGCGGAGTCCAGCGGGCCGCGCAGCCGCAGCGCGAGCGGCACCAGGTACTCCCAGCTACCCGGGTCCAGCCGGCTCAGGAACCACATCTGCTGCTGCCCGAAGGAGAGCGGCAGCGGTCCGTTCCGGTCCACCCGGGTCAGCGCCGCGCGCCGGGCGCCGCGCAGCCGCCCGGCGAGCCGGGCCCGCAGCAGTTCCTCCCGGGCCGTCTCGACACTGCGCTCGATCGTGCCTTCGCCCGTGCTCATCCCTTTTGCTCCTTCAGCAACGCCAGGCCGGCCAGCAGGTCGGATTCGGAAAGCTCGTCGATCTCGGCGCGGATCCGCTCCTCGACCGCCTCGGCGATCCGCGCGATCGTGGGCCGCTCGAAGACGGTCCGCACCGGTAGGTCGATCTCGAACTCCTCCTGAATCCGGGAGGCCAGCCGGACCGCGAGGATCGAGTGGCCGCCGACGGTGAAGAAGTTCGTCTGGGTACCGGCGTCGACGTCGAGCAGCTCGGCCCAGATCTCGGCGATCCGCTCCTCGACCGGGCCCTGCGGCGCGACGTGGCCCGCCGCGTCCAGCTCGGCGACGGTCCGGGCCGGGGTCGGCAGCGCGCGGCGGTCGAGCTTGCCGTTGGCGGTGAGCGGAATCTTCGCCAGCGGCACGAACACGCCCGGCACCATGTAGTCGGGCAGCCGGCTGCCGCAGTGGCCAGTCAGCTCCGGGACGACCGGCGGGTTGTCGGCATCGGGTACGTAGTAGGCGACGATCCTGGGCTGGCCCGGCTCCGGCTCGTCGGTCCGCACCACCGCGTCCCGGACC
>NZ_JBDJAV010000136.1:0-2949 GCF_039649625.1 Plantactinospora sp. ZYX-F-223
TTAGAGGCACTTCGTAGGTGCAGATTACCGATTGGTCCAAGGGCTTGTCCGTTGAGGCCGGTGGCCGTGGCGTGGTTCCGCACGTGGGTGCGGCGCTGCTGCGGCTGCTGGCTGATCGCAGCGGGCTGACACAGGCGTTGTCGGTGGCGGTGGCTCGGCGAGAGTTCGTCCCTGGCCGGGACCGGGGCAGGGTGCTGGTCGACCCTGCGGTGATGGTCGCCGACGGCGGTGAGGCGATCGCGGATATCGACATGCTCAGCCGGGACCTGCTGATCCGGGGCGCCGCCTTCCAGGTCAGCTTCCTGTCGGCGACCACCGTGGCGGCCCGGTTCGGGGTCGCGGTGGTCGGCGCCCACCAGGTCGCGCTGCGACTCTGGTTCTTCACCGCAATGCTGCTGGATGCGCTGGCGATCGCCGCCCAGTCGCTGGTCGGGGCGGCGCTCGGGGCCGGCGACGCGGCGAGCGCCCGGCTGCTGGCCCGGCGGGTCGCGGTCTTCGGCGGGCTCTGCGGGGTCGGTTTCGCAGTGCTCATCGGGGCCGGTGCCGGGCTCATCCCGGCCTGGTTCAGCGCCGACCCGCAGGTACGCGACCAGGCCCTGCTCGCCTGGCCCTGGTTCGTCGCGATGCAGCCGCTGGCCGGGGTCGTCTTCGCCCTCGACGGGGTGCTGATCGGCGCCGGGGACGTCCGATACCTGCGCGACCTCACCGTATTCAGCGCGCTCGGTGGCTTCCTGCCGGCGATCTGGCTCACCTACCTCGGTCTCGGTGGCATCTGGGCCGGGTTGACCCTCTTCGTGGTGATCCGGCTGATCGGCCTGCTGCTGCGGATCCGCTCCGGGCGCTGGCTGGTGCTCGGCGACCCGCTGACCCTGTGGGGTGGGTGGGACGCCGGAGCCGTTGTCGGTGGCGCCGCCTGCCGACCGGGTACGACATGACATGGACTTCCGATCGGCTCGGTGCGGTGACCTGCGATTCGTAGGTGAGGTCTGACCGACACGGCGGGGATCTGGTCAGACCTACCCTGCGGATTCGCCGGATCTTGACGGTGGTTACCCGGGCGATTTGCGCCGTGCTGGGATACTCGGCGTCGTGGACCGGATCGACGTGTCGACGCGCGTCGGGTGGCCGGTGTACATCGGGCTCGTCCTGCTGTTCGGGTGGTTCGTGTGGATACTGATCGCACCCGACTACTGGTGGCGCAAGGAACGCGCGCTGGTGGGGTGGCAGTACCAGGACGGGCACCGGATCGAGCTGAGCACCGCCGGACGGATCTGGCGAGGTTCTGGGTCGTGGTGACGCTCGTCATCCTGAGCGTCGTCGGCGGCGCCACCGTCAACTGGACTGCGGCCTCCCGGGTGGAGACCGAGCCGTGGGGCGGGTCCGGCAGCAGGATGTACTACGTCGGCGATCCCGTCGAATCGCCGGACTGCACCGTGCGGGTCTTCGTCTGCCTTCGGTCGGACGTGGTCTTCCCGATCGAGGTGACGGGGTACAAGGCGATGGAGCCCGGATCGGACGGGCGCCCGACCGGGCTGGACAAGCTGCCCGACGACACCAACCTGCTGCTGTACGTGGAGTGGCCGTTCTTCCCCACTCGGATCACCCTCGACCAGGGCGATGAGCGGGTGACGGTCACCGTCTACGGCAGGTGCGCCCCGTGGCGCTTTAATGATCCGTACGGGCGCTCTCCCGCCGACTGCGCCACCGACCGAGCGGCCGGACCCTACGGAGGAGGCGTGGTGCCGGTCAGCCTGGACAAGCCCCTCGACGGACGGGCCCTGATCGACGGCTCCCGCGATGCCCTCGTCACACCACGCAGGTGAGCCGCCGTGGCCCAAGTCGGGGTGCAGAACGGCGCGAACCGCAAGGAGCGGCAAGAGATGGTCGAGCCGGTCAGGAAAGGCGGGTGGCAAGGTCACCTTCGGAAACTGAGCCGACGTCCTCTGATGGAACGGAACCAAAATGTCTTCCCTAACTCCTCAGGAAAGCTCGTGGCTGGACCTCCTCGCAGAGCTGAGGAACTCTCCGGCGATCCACGTGTACAACGAGTACAACGGCCCGATCGACGACAGTTTGGGTGACGCGTCGGAAGCCATGAGCGAGCTCGCCGATGACTATGGTGTCCACCTCGATCCGTCGTTCCGCGAGCTGTATACGCGGTTTAGTGGAATAGGCAGCTCCTGGCGGACCACGGAGGAGTACCCCTTCATATCGGGAGAGTTCCACATCGCGAGTATCCAGCTGGAGATCGAGCAGGCGCCGCCCAAACTGGGGTGGACGGAGTCACCGATCGACGACCCCGACCTCGAGTACGAGCTGCGGACCATCGACGGAACTCCGGACAGCGGAGTGGGCACCCTGGCAGCCGTACGCATACAGCCAGGTCCTGGGACGGTGAATCCCGAGATCTGGTTCGATCACGGCTCTCGGGGGGTTTGGAAACTGGACCTGGATTACCGCGGATACATGGAAGCGCTTCGTGTGACGAAGGGTACCTTCGGTTGGCAGTACCTCTTCACGGACGTGAGGTTGCGGGGCGATGACTTCGGGGGTATCGGTGAGCGGTTGAGCAACATGCTGAACGTTTTCCCCGACCTATTTCCCGACTATGACTACAAGCCGCTTCGGCGTCGCCTGGCGGCACGCCTCAGGTAGCTAGGCCAACTGTCGAATATATGGTCACCGTCTACGGCAAGTGTGCTCCGTGGCGCTTCAACGATCCGTACGGGCGCTCTCCCGCCAACTGCGCCACTGACCGGGCGGCCGGACCCGACGGAGGAGGCGTGGTGCCGGTCAGCCTGGACAAGCCGCTCGTTCGTACCTCCGACCGCTCAGCGCTCGGTTTGATACGAGGACTGCCCGAGGTGCCGTAGCCGCATATACCTGTCAACTGGCGGCGCCTCCATGCCACTGCGCGGCAAGAGCCTCTGCCTGTGCCAAGAACTTCTA
>NZ_JBDJAV010000137.1:0-2695 GCF_039649625.1 Plantactinospora sp. ZYX-F-223
CCAGCGTGGGCAGCCGAAATGAGAGCGACAGCCCGGGCGCCTCGACCGAAGCCTGGCCGGGCCACGGTCGCAGGTCAATGAAACAAGTAGCCGATGTCAGTGCATCCGATCTTGGCAATTCCGGCGGGACGGTGCGCTGGCCGGATGCGGGTGCAGCTGAACGTGGCCCGTGAGATGCACGACGTCGTGGGACACACGCTCGGGGTGATCGCCGCCGAGGCCGGCGTGACCCGGGCACTGCCGGATACTCCCGAGGCCGAGCTACGCGAAACCCTCGCCGACATCGAGACGCACGCCCGAGACGCCCTCAAGGAGATGCAGGGGCTCGTGCGTACCCTGCGAGACTCCGGGCCCGGGCTAAGCGAGCTGCCCGCGATCATCGCGACCACCCGTGCCGCCGGAGTCGCCGTGCACGCCCGGCTTGAACCGCACGGCCCGGTCGACGCCGAGGTCGGCGCGGCGATGGTGCGGATCGCGCAGGAGGCGCTGAACAATGTCGTACGGCACGCTCCGCAGGCGCGCTGCACGGTCGAGCTGTGCGAAACCGAGGGAACGATCGCCCTACGGGTACCCGACAGCGGCGCGCCCGGAACGTCGCCGGTCTCCCCGGTGCCGGACGTGAGGTCGACGATGAGGTCCTGGCGCACATCTGACCGACCCACCACGAGAACGTGCACTTCTACGGCGCCCACTCCGTCGACATCGACGGTGAACTCGCCCAGCTCGACGCGGACGGTTACCGGCCGCTGCGGGAACCGATGAACAGCTAACCGGCCAGGACGGCCTACGACGACTACTGACCGCCCGGAGAGGCTCTGGCTGGTCGGCGGATCAGCCCAGAGCCTCTCGGCGGTCAGGCGGTCAGCTGCCGGAGCATCTCGGCCGAATCGTGCAGGTTCGTCATCTGGACGAATCGGCCGTCACGGACCTTGTAGATGGCGTACTCGACGATCTTGAACGAGGCGCCGGAGGCTGGGACACCGAGCCACTCCTTCACCGGGGTGCCGGTGTTGATGGCGCGGACGGCGATGCCGTCCCGGTCGAACAGCAGTTCGTCGACCTCCCAGTGAATGTCCGGAACGGCGTCGACGATCCCCTTCAGGGCCGTGACGACGTCGTCGCGGGTGCCGGGCTGGCCGTCGAGCAGCACCTGGTCGTTGATGAACTCGTCCATGCGGTCGAACTCGTGGGCGTTGAGCGCCTCGGCGTACCGCATGTACCAGTCACGCAGATCACTCTCGGTCATGGTGCTCCTCTTTTCCCCTGTGTCTTAAGGGCGGCTCTGAACTGTTCAAACTTCTACACCGATCGGTGCAGAATGCGACAGTATCAGTTCGGCACCGATCGGTGTCGAAGCGGTAGGATGTGGCGATGCGCACGTCACAGATCGGCCGTCCACGGGCGTTCGACGCCGAGGCGGCGCTCGAGAAGGCGATGACGGTCTTCTGGGCGCAGGGTTACGAAGGTGCCAGTCTCACCGACCTGACCCAGGCCATGGGTATCTCCCGCAAGAGCCTGTACGCGGCCTACGGCAACAAGGAGGACCTGTTCCGCAAGGCATTGCAGCGCTACGCGGAAGGGCCCGGTGCCTACGTCGCCGAGGCGCTGCAGGCACCCACCGCCCGCGAGGTCGCCATGGCCTTCCTCGCTGGCTCGGCCCGCGCCAACACACTGCCCGGACTCCCCGCCGGGTGCCTCGGGGTCCAGGGCGCACTGGCCGCCGGCGAGACCGGACGAGTCGCCCGCGACACCCTGGCCGAGTGGCGTGCCCACGGCCAGGCGCTGCTCCGCGACCGGTTCCGGCAGGCCGTCCAGGTGGGCGACCTGCCCGCCAGCGCTGACCCGGAAAAGATCGCCCGCTACGTCATGACGATCGCGAACGGCGTGGCCGTACAGGCAGCAGGCGGCGCGACATGCGAGGACCTGCAACAGGTGGCCGACGCAGCTTTGCAGAACTGGCCACCGGCCTGACGATGCAGGCCCTTGAAATGAGTCCTGCCCGCGCGGCCCGGCTCTCGCATAAATGTTCAGTTGAGAGAGTTCTGCGAAAGCCTGGAAACCGGCCGCATTTCCGCTGGCCGGGTAGGCGTCGGGGGTGCGTCACGAATTTCCGGGTAGGTGGCGCGAAGGCACGGCGTTGGACAACCTCGGCTTGGCCCTGACCGAGGCGGGGAGCCCAGCCACGCCCGTATCCACTGGTCACAGGCCTACGACACGTTCCCCGAAACCGGTACGACAGATGTCGCCTAACCAGCGACGTCGAACAGCACACGATCAGTGACGACCGCCGCAACCATCCGCCCGAATAGACGACAGTTGAATACGCGATCCCACCAGTCGGACGGGCGTCCTGCGGCTGCCAGTTGCCAACGCGTCCGCTGTACCACCGCGGAAAGTGTCGAGATCACGAGATCTCCTTTCGATGTCAAGCCTGGCCGAATGCACTCCGGCCGCGCCCGACCGCTGTGGCCCGATCCGATCGTGTGCCTGGACCGTCGCGGCGCTAACGCACGCTCATGGCCGCGATCCGCGCTGTCCCACCGAGATCAGGGCTTGTCGGGCCGTCAGGTAGGTGCTGCGGCGCGCCATAGACGAAGCGCTCGGTGGCGAAGTGCCTGGGAGAGTGCCGGCGAGTCCTTCATATCGGACAGCATGTCGAGCAGGTCTCGGATCGGCCAGCCGGCGAGGTTCGGTG
>NZ_JBDJAV010000138.1:0-2323 GCF_039649625.1 Plantactinospora sp. ZYX-F-223
CGTCCGGGACGCGGTGGTGGTGGTCCGGGAGGACATCCCCGGCGACAAGCGGCTGGTCGGCTACCTGGTACCCGAGGGCGACCAGGTGCCGAGCCCGGCCGAGCTGCGCGAGTTCCTCGCCCGGGGCCTGCCGGAATACATGGTGCCGGCCGCGTTCGTGCCGCTGGACCGGATTCCGCTGACCGCCAACGGCAAGCTCGACCGCCGCGCACTGCCCGCACCGGACCGCGCCGCACTCTCCGGGGAGCAGGTCTACGTGGCCCCCCGTACCCCGGTGGAGGAGCGGGTCGCGGCGATCTGGCGGGACGTGCTCGGGGTCGAGCGGGTCGGCGTGCACGACAGCTTCTTCGACCTCGGCGGCCACTCGATCCGGGCGGTCGCCCTGGTGGGCGAGCTGCGGGCGATCGGGCTGGACGTCTCCGTCCGGGACGTCTTCGCGCACCGTACCGTCGCCGAGCTGTGCGGGATCCTCGACGGCCGGTCGGCGCCGGCCGCTACCGAGCGCCCGGTGGCGCCGTTCGAGCTGCTCTCCGCCGAGGACCGGGCGAAGGTGCCGGCCGGCGCGGTCGACGCGTACCCGCTGTCCCGGGTGCAGGCCGGCATGGTGGTGGAGATGCTCTCCGACGGGGAGCTGCACGCGTACCACAACGTCACCTCGTTCCGGATCCGCGACGAGCGGCCGTTCGCGCTGCACGCGCTCCGCGAGGCGGCACGGATCGTGGTCGAGCGGCACGAGGTGCTGCGTACCGCGATCGACCTGACCACGTACTCGGTGCCGATGCAGGTGGTGTACCCGACCGCCGAGATGCCGGTCGGGGAGCGGGACCTGCGGCACCTGGACGCCGCCGAGCTGGACCGGTCGCTGCGGGAGTTCACCGCGGTGGAGCGGGCCGACGTCTTCGACCTGGCCCAGCCGACCCTGATGCGGCTCTACGCGCACGTCTGCGACGACAAGACCTGGTGGCTGTCGGTCACCGAGTGCCACGCGATCATCGAGGGCTGGAGCCACCACTCGCTGCTGATGGAGGTGCTGGACCTCTACCGGGAGATCCGGGACGGCGGCACCCCGGCCCCGGTCGAGGCACCGCCGGTGCGGTTCGCCGACTTCATCGGCGCCGAACTCCGCTCGCTGGCCTCGGCGGACGACCGGGACTACTGGCGGGACATCGTCGGCCGGTACGCCCGGTTCACCCTGCCGACCGGCTGGGGCGACGAGGACGCGCCGCGCGAGTCGCTGATGCTCGGGGTGCCGTTCCACGACCTGGAGTCCGACCTGCGCAAGTTGGCCAGCCGGGCGAAGGCGTCGCTGAAGACGGTGCTGCTCGCCGCGCACCTGAAGGTGATGAGCCAGCTCACCGCCGAGGAGTCGTTCCTGACCGGCCTGGTGCTGCACGGCCGGCCCGAGGAGGTCGGCGCCGACCGGGTCTACGGGATGTACCTGAACAGCCTGCCGTTCGGCTACGACCGGGGAGCCCGGACCTGGCTGGAGCTGGTACAGCGGACGTACGCCCGGGAGATGGAGATCTGGCCGCGCCGCCGGTTCCCGATGCCGGAGATCCAGCGCGAGTTCGGCGACGGCCAGCGGCTGATGGACGTCCGGTTCAGCTACCACGACTTCGACCAGGTCGACCGGGATCTGGTCGACTACATGGCCAGCATCGACGACAGCCCGACCGAGTTCCCGCTCGCCGTGGCGGTCCGGCTCGGCTACGTGACGATGGCGGTCAACCCCCGGGTGCTGAGTCGGGCCAACGGCGACCGGATGGGCGCCATGTACCGGGCCGTGCTGGAGGCGATGGCGGCGGATCCGAACGGCGACGCCCGGGGCACCTTCATCGCCGACGAGGAGCGGCAGCGGCTGGTGGTCGAGTGGAACCGCACCACCGCCGAGCTGGCCGGACCGGCCGTGCCGGAGCGGTTCGTCGCGCAGATGTCGGCCAATCCGCACACGGTGGCGGTCGAGTGCGCCGGCCAGCAGCTCAGCTACGCCGAACTGGACGCCCGGGCGAACCGGCTCTCCCGGCACCTGCGCGCCTGCGGCGTGGTGCCGGAGTCGGTCGTCGGGGTGCTGCTGGACCGGGGCCCGGAACTGCTCGTGGCGATGCTGGCGGTCTGGAAGGCCGGCGGCGCGTACGTGCCGCTCGACCCGGCCCATCCGGCCGACCGGCTCGCCGACATGCTGGCCGACGCCGGTGCCCGGGTGGTGGTGACCGGCTCCGGCTACGCCGACCGGTTCCCGGACGTCCCGGTGCGGGTCCTGGTCGACCGGGACGCGCCGACCATCGCGGACCAGCCCGCGACGCCGCTGACGGTCCCGACCGAT
>NZ_JBDJAV010000139.1:0-2196 GCF_039649625.1 Plantactinospora sp. ZYX-F-223
TGAGCGGCTCACCAGCAGCAACTTCCGTACTCCGTGCGCCCGAACAAGGTGCTCGGAGAGCAGAGCGCCGACGCCACCGGTGCCACCCGTGATCAGGACCGAGCCCTCGCCGAGGGCCGGCGCCTCGGCCACCGCCGGAGCCACGGTGTTCAGGCGGGGCACCAGGATACCCTCGGCGCGCACGATCGCCTGCTCGTCGGTGAGCGCGGGAACGGTGCCCCCGGCGGGTACGTCGACGATGCTGATCCGGCCGGGGAACTCCGACTGGGCGACCCGGATCAGACCCCACACGGCGGCACCGGCGACGCCGCGCAGGTCGGTGTGTCCGCCGGGGGCGACGTTCGCGCCGCTGGTGACGACCCGGAGGCGTACGTCGTCCAGCTCGGACGCCGCGAGGACCTGCTGCACCATGGTGAGCGTGCCGTTGACGCTCTCGGCCGGGTCCGGGTGCTCGGCGTCGCTCGTGATGGTGACCGTGGTGGGAACCGGAGCTCCGGCCCGTACCGCCGCGACGAGTGCGGGCACGTCGGCGTAGTCGTCGCCGAGCACGACGGTGCCGGCCTGGTCCTCGGGAGCGGCGACCGGTCCTCCCGGCACCCAGGTGACGGCCGACAGCGAGGCGGCCTCCGGGCCGGAGAGGGCGTTGGCGGGTAGCGCGCGCAGTCGTAGTTCGTCGACGTGGACGATGGCCCGACCGTCGTCGTCGGCGAGTCGCACGGTTGCCGTGTCGGGTCCGGTACGTGTCACGGTGACCCGAGCTGACCGCGCCCCGGTCGCGTAGAGCTGGACGCCGGCCCAGCCGAACGGCACGCGCAACGACGTGGTGGCGTGGTCGTCGGCCAGAAGGAGCGGATGCAGAGCCGCGTCGAGCAACGCGGGGTGGATACTGTGCCGGTCCGGTTCGTCAACGGGCAGCGTGATCTCGGCGTAGAGGGTGTCGCCGCGCTGCCATGCCTGGCGCAGCCCCTGGAACGTCGGCCCGTACTCGTAACCCACCGTCGCGAGGTCGGCATAGAACCCGTTGACCGACAACGGTTGCAGCCCGGCGGGCAGCCAGCCTCCGCCATCGGCCGGTACGGCGTCGGCCGCTGTGGTGAGGACCGCTTCGACGTGCTCCGTCCACGGATCGGTGGGGCCGGAGCGGCTGTAGAGCCGCGCGGTGTGCTCGCCGGTCGGGGTGGGGTGGCAGACGACGTGGATGTGCCTCGTGCTCTGGTCCCTGATGGTGAGCGGAGTGTGGATCGTCAGTTCGGCGATGCGGTTGTGCCCGAGTTCGTCGCCGATGCGGATCAGCCACTCCACCAGAGCGGTGCCGGGGACGAGGGTGGTGCCGTTGACGGCATGGTCGTCGAGCCACGGCAGCGTCTGGCTGTCGATCCGGCCGGTGACAACGGTGGGTTCGTCCTGTGTTGTACGAGTGATGCCGGTCAGGACGGGGTGGTCGAGGTTGTGCTCTCCGGCGGTGGTGCTGGGCGTGAGCCAGAACCGCCGGTGCTGGAAGGCATAGGTGGGCAGATCTGCGCGCGTCTGCCCGGGACCGAGGATGGTGGCCCAGTCGACGGTGACGCCAGCGGTCCAGACCTGCCCGGCGGCTGACAGCAGGTGTTGCCATTGCGGACGGTCCCGGCGCTGGGAGGGTACGACGACCCCGGGGACGGCGGCTGCCTCGATCAGCTCGGCCATGGCGAGTTCGAGGACGGGGTGGGCGCTGACCTCGACGAAGACGCGGGCGCCGCGGTCGATGTGGGTCTGCATCGCGGTGTCGAAACGCACGGTCTGGCGCAGGTTGCGCAGCCAGTAGCCAGCGTCCATACCGGCGGTGTCGAGGATCTCACCGGTCACGCTCGAGACGAGCGGGATCGACGAGGGCTGTGGGGTGAGGCCGCCGAGCTCGCTGATGATCGGGTCGCCGACGGCGTCGACGGCGGCGGAGTGGGAGGCGTAGTCGACCGGGATCATGCGGGCCCGCACACCCTGCCCGGTCCAGGCCTCCATGAGCGCTTCCAGGACCGGGACCGGTCCGGCGATGACCGTGGAGGTACCGCTGTTGACGACCGCGACCTCCACGCCTTCGGGTAGTTGTGGTTCGACGTCGGAGCGGCTGAGGCCGACGGACAGCATTCCACCGGTGCCGGCAAGCTCCCTGACGAGCCGGGAACGCACCACCACGACACGGGCGCCGTCGCGAAGGGACAG
>NZ_JBDJAV010000014.1:0-194433 GCF_039649625.1 Plantactinospora sp. ZYX-F-223
GCCTTTGTCAACCTGGACCGCGCGGCGCTCACGCACCGCGTCCGACCTTGCGGTCCGCAGGACCGCACGGGGAGGGTGAGAAAGGTTCACTGAGCGCAGGCACACCTCCGCCCTACCCGGCGGCCCGAGCGGGACGACCGCGCCGGCCACCGGGTAGGGCGGAGGTGTTTCCAGCCCTGCCGGAAAGGGTTCAGTCGAAGTCGGTGGCGGAGTACTCCCGCGACTCGACCAGCACCATCCAGTTGCCCGAGTTGTCCCGGGCCACCGCCTCGACGCCGTACGGGCGCTCCTCCGGGGTGTGGATGAACTCGACGCCCTTGGCCCGCAGTTCGTCGTACGCCTTGCGGCAGTCGTCCACCTGCAGGCCGAGTCCGAACATGCCACCGGCGTCCATCTCCCGGTTGATCGCGGTCACCATCTCCGGCGAGTACGGCGGCCCCGGCAGCGTCAGGTGCACCTGTAGTTCCGGCTGGTTCGGGTGCTTGACCGTGCACCACCGGTAGGAACCGTCCGCGAGGGTGATGTCGGTGTGCTCCTCGAAGCCGAGCACATCGAGATAGAACGCCTTCGAGGCGTCGATATCCTTCACGAACACGCTGGTGATCGAGATGTTGGTAATCATGCGACCAGGCTAGGAGCCGTCACCGGACCCTGGCTTCTCCCCGGTTGCGGAGCCGCGCTCGGCCAGCCCCCACATGAACACGAAACAGCCCGGGATCCGGGGCGCACCGTTGGCGGCCCAGCGGCGCTGGAACTCGCGCGGCGTCTCGCCGACCAGTTCCCGGAACCTGCTGCTGAACGAGCCCAGGCTGGCGAACCCGACCGCGTGGCAGACCTCGGTGACGGTGAGGTTGGTGGCGCGCAGCAGGTCCTGGGCCCGCTCCACCCGCCGCCGGCTCAGGTGCGCCGCCGGGGAGACCCCGTACGTCGCTGTGAAGAGGCGCTGGAAGTGGTACTTGCTGATCCCGGCCACCGCCGCGAGGGTGCCCAGGTCCAGCGACTCGGCGTAGTGCCGGTCGGCGTAGTCGCGGGCCCGGCGCAGGTGCACCAGCAGGTCTCCCGGGGCCCGGCGCGGCGGCACGCTCACGGCGGGCCAGTCTAGGCCATCCAAAATCGCCGACCGGTGAACCGGGCCGATAAACCACAACCAGGTGCGAAGAGTAGGCGCGTGTCCGTTCCGGCCCCGATCCGAACGCCCTTCTCCTCACGTGTCCGTTTGCCGCTTTCTCGCCCTCGATCACTCGTCGCGCCATTAGTACCGCCCCGCGTACTCTCTGCGACTTCGCAGCTCAAGGCCGGCATGTTTCCAGTTTCCGAAAACACTGTGGCCTGCGTCACATCAATTTTGGAAGGTGTTTTTCCGCGCCGGCACCCCGGGTACGGCCTGGGGCTAGACGAAATGCGTTTGCCGAAATCGCCGCAGCGCCAGGGACTCAGCAAAGGGGACGATGAAATGAATAGAGCGACGCAGATCGCGGTGGGAGCCGGTGTCGGCTACCTGGTCGGCCGACACCGGAAGCTGGGTCTGGTCGCGGTGCTGGGCGGTGCGGCGGTGGCCGGACGGCTCAGCGGCGATCGCCGGCTACTGCGCCGGGGCGCGAAGCTGCTCGGCGACTCCTCCGAACTGGGCCGGATCGCCGGGTTGGGCGCACCGCTGCTTTCGGCGACCCGGGCTGCCGCGACCAGCGCGGTCACCCGGCGGATCGACTCGGTCAGCGCGGGGCTCCGGGAACGGACCGACCGGCAGCGCGCAGCCGGGCAGCGCGCAGCCGGACGCGGGCGACCGGACGAGCCGGACGAGCCCGCCGAGCGCCCCCGCCGGAAGCTCTCGGACATCCGCCCGACGGCCCGGCGGGGTCGACGACAGGCCGACGTCGAGGACGACGACCTCGACGAGTTCGAAGAGGATCAGTACGAGGACGACGACTCGGTGGACGAGGAGCCGGACACCGAAGCCGACCTGCGGGACGAGGACGTGCGGGAGAGCGATGTCGACCACCCGGACGCCGACGCGGGTGACGCCGACGACGCGGATGACGCCGACGACCTGGCTCGAACCCGTCCGGCTGCCGGTCGGGAGAGCGAGCGGAAGCGTCCCGGATCGACGTCCCGGCAACCGGCCCGACGCCGGACTCCGACCGAGGCCGCTCCGGTGCGGCGGAGGACCCGATGAGCCCGGCCACCGACGCGGCGAAGAGCCGGCCCACCGGCGGGCGGGCGGCGCGCTCGGCCGGACTCACCGAGGCGCTCCGGGGCCTGGCCGGGGCCGCCGGTGAGCACGTCCTCGCGGCCGCAACCAGCCGGGTCGGCGGCACCACTGACCGGCTCGTCCGGTACGCCGAGCGCGGCGGCCCGGCCGGGGCGGCGGCGAAGGCCGGTGCCGGACGGCTGGCCGAGGGTTCCTCCCCGGTACAGGCCGGGTTGGCCGCCGGACTGGCCGCCGTCAAGGAGCGGGTCCGGACGGCGCTGGGCCGGGGCGGCGGCGCGAAGGAGAAGCTCAAGGTGACCAACATCGTGGAGTCGATCGAGGTCGGCGTGCCACGGCGGCTGGCGTACGACCAGTGGACCCGGTTCGAGGACTTCCCCCGGTTCATGAAGAAGGTGGAGCACGTCGAGCGGGCCTCGGCCGAGGAACTGGCCTGGAAGGCACAGATCTTCTGGTCGCACCGCAGTTGGCGGTCCACCGTCACCGAACAGGTCCGGGACGAACGGATCGTGTGGCGGTCCACCGGGGACAAGGGCTCGGTCGACGGCGCGGTGACCTTCCACGAGATCGCCCCCGACCTGACCCGGATCCTGCTGGTTCTCGAGTACCACCCGCAGGGCCTGGTCGAACGGACCGGCAACCTCTGGCGGGCCCAGGGCCGCCGGGTACGCCTCGAACTCAAGCACTTCGCCCGGCACCTGATGACCCAGGCGATCCTGCACCCGGACGAGGTCCGGGGCTGGCGGGGTGAGATCCGGGACGGGCAGGTCTTCCGCGACGACGACTCGGCCCAACTGCCGGACGGCGCCGGGCAGCGGCGCCGGGGCGCGACGGAACGGTCCGGTGCCAGCGGCCGGGGCGGGGTCGAACGCACCGGACGCGGTGGCGCGGGACGCGGTGGCAGCGGTGCCGAGCGCCGTGGTGACGGTACGGAACGCCGTGGTGACGGTGCCGAGCGGGTCGATGCCGAGCGGGTCGGACGTAGCGGTGGTGGAGGACGACGGCGATGACGGAGATCGTGCGACGGACGGACGGCGCCCCATCCGGTGGAAGCGACTCCTCGGACCTGGCCGAGGTGGTCGGGTTGATCCTGGACAAGGGCGTGGTCATCGACGCCCACCTGGCGGTCAGCCTGGTCGGCATCCGGCTGCTGACCGTCGACGCCCGGGTCGTGGTGGCCAGCGTCGACACCTACCTGCGGTTCGCCGAGGCGACGAATCGACTCGACCTGTCGGCGACCCGGGACAAGGGTCTGCCCGACCTCGTGTCCGGCCCGAAGGCCGGACTGGCGGAGAAGGCCGGGGACGCCCTCGGCGAGATCGTCGGCGGCAGCGGCCGGGACCGGGACCGCGTCCCCCGCCGCCGTCGCCGGGAGGAGGACTGAAATGACCCGCACATCCATCGACTCCGGCGTCGGGCAGCTCCTCTACGGGCTGGTGCCGGCGGATGTCGAGGTGACCCCGCAGGCTCGTGGCCTGGGCGACCCGCTCGGGCCGGTCACCACGATCCGGCATGGCGACATCGCCGCCCTGGTCAGCGAGACTCCCCTGGACGTACGGCTGGGACGTCCCGAGGACCTGCTGGCCTACCGTGACCTGCTGGACGGCGTCGCGGTGACCGCCGAGGTCCCGGTACTGCCGGTGCGGTTCGGCACGGTGCTGCCAAGTACGGCGGCGGTGACCGAACTGCTGGCCCTGCGCCATGACGAGTACCGGGCCGCGCTGGTCGAGCTGGACGGCCGGGTCGAGTACGTCGTCCGGGCCCGGTACGTCGAGCGGACCCTGCTGACCGGCGTACTGGCCAAGGAGCCGGAGGCCGCCGACCTGCGCGACCGGCTGCGTGGCCGGCCGGCGGAGGCCGACGTCGACCTGCGGATCCGGCTCGGCGAGATCGTCGCTCGCGCGGTGGAGGCGCACCGGGCGGCCGACACCGAGCGGCTGACCGAAGCGCTCGACCCGTACTGCCTGGCCGAGGCGCCGCTGCCGGCGCACCACGAGCAGGACGCCGCCCGGGTCGCGTTCCTGGTCGAGCGACGGCGCCGGGCGGCCTTCACGGACGCGGTGCGGGACCTCGCCGACGCGTGGCGGGACTGGGCGACGGTACGGATGGTCGGCCCCGCCGCGCCCTGGGACTTCGTCCCCTCCGCGTCGGGACGGTGACGGCCGGTGTTGGGCATCCTGCTCTCCCTGCCGCTCGGCCCGGTACGCGGGCTTGCCGGGCTGGCCCGGCTCCTCCGCGACCAGGCGGAACGCGAACTGCACGACCCGGTCAACGTGCAGCGCGAGTTGGCCGAGCTGGCCGAGGCGGCGGCGGCCGGCGAGATCTCCGAACCGGAACTCGCGCAGGCAGAGCAGCGGATCCTCGACCGCCTGATCGCCCGACCCGACGTGTCGGACGTGGTACCTGAAGGGAGATGACATGGCCGCGCGCACTCACCGCGCCGACCGCGGCCGGGAGCACGACCGCTACCCGGACCAGGACGACGACCATCGCGAGGAGGACGACCGCCCCGACGACGATCGGTACGACGACGACGCGGACGACGAGGACCGGGCCGACGACGAGTCGGACGACAAGTACGACGACGAGTCGGACCACCGGACCGGGGACCGGCGGCGGCCGGCGCGGCGGCGTACCGGCCCGGCCCGGGTGGTCTCCGCGCAGGTCGCGGCCCGAAACGGCGCGCGGCACATCGCCGGCCTGACCGGCAAGCAGGTCACCGGCGTCACCTCGCTGGACCGCACGGAGCGGGGCTGGGTGGTCGGTGTGGAGGTCGTCGAGGACGCCCGGGTGCCCTCCTCGGCGGACATCCTCGCGGTCTACCGGACGGAGCTGGACACCGGTGGGGAGTTGGCCGGCTATCGGCGGACCCGGCGCTATCCGCGCGGCCGGGGCGACAGCGGCACCGGGGCGGCGTGACCGACATGTCGATGCCACAACCGGCCTACGGCCACGGTCACGGCCGCCCGGCGACCAGCGACACCGGCAACCTGGCGGACATCCTGGAGCGGGTACTCGACCGCGGCGTGGTGATCGCCGGCGACATCCGGGTCAACCTGCTCGACATCGAACTGCTGACCATCAAGCTGCGCCTGGTGGTCGCCTCCGTCGACACCGCCCGGGAGATGGGGATCGACTGGTGGGAGCACGACCCGTTCCTCGGCGGCCGTTCCCGCCCGTCCGTCGGGTCGGGTGCCGACGCGGGACGGTCCGATCGGGCGCTGCCGAACCGGACCGATCGGCGGACGGAGGAGGAGGAGCGATGAGCGGCGGATCCGGGATCTGGCTGCACGCCGTGACCCGGCACCTACGGCCCGACCGGCTGGCCGGGCTCACCGGTACGGGCGGGAGTCCGGTCGAGGCGGTGTGGGTCGGCGACCTGGTCGCGGTGGTGACGCCGGTGGATCTCGACGAGTACGGCGAGGCGGCACTGCACCGGAAACTGGGCGACCTGCGCTGGCTGGCGGCGGCGAACGCCCACCACCGGGTCATCGCGGCGGTCTGGCGGCTCGGCCCAGTTCTGCCGACCCGGCTGGCCACCGTCTACCGGGACGAGCCAGCGCTCCGGGCGGGGCTGCACGACCTGCGGGCGGAGTTCGCCGCCGCCCTCGATCGGCTCACCGACCGGGCCGAGTGGGGCGTGAAGGCGTACTCGGTGCGCGTGGCCGACGAGGCGGCGACGACCGCGCGGCCGTCCGGCGGCGGCGGTGCCGGTGCGGAGTACCTGCGCCGCCGGCGCGCCGCGCTCACGGCGGGCGAGGCGGCCCGGCAGGCGGCGGCGGAGGGCGCCGAAGCCGTACACGTGGCGCTGGCCGGGTACACCGAGGCGGCCCGCCGGCACCGGCCGCAGGACCGGAGCCTGAGCGGGGTACCGGACCCGATGGTGCTCAACGGCGCCTACCTGCTGCCCGGCGGGCGCGCGGCGGGATTCGGGAACCTGGTCCGGGAGCTGGGCGCCCGGTACCCGATGCTCCGGCTGGAGCTGACCGGCCCGTGGCCGCCGTACTCGTTCGCCGGGCTCGACGACTTCGCCGGGCTCGACGACACCGGCAGGCTCGATGACACCGGCGGGCTCCACGACGCCGGTCCCGGCCCGGCCGACGCTGCTGGAGTGCGGCGGTGACCGGGCGGGAGGTGGTGGACAGCCGGCCGGTCGCGCTGGTCGACCTGCTCGACCGGGTACTCGCCACCGGAGTCGTGGTCAGTGGCGACCTGGTGCTGTCGATCGCCGACGTGGACCTGGTGTACGTCTCGCTGCGGGCGCTGCTCGCCTCCGTACGCGCCGCCGACCGCCGGGACCCGACCGACGGCGGTACCCCGTGCTGAGCCCGGAGCGGCGCCGGCCGGGGCGGGTCGAGGTGGACCGGGGTGGGGTCGAGCGTGGCCTGGCCGGCCTGGTGCTCACCATCGTGGAGCTGCTGCGGCAGTTGATGGAACGGCAGGCGCTGCGCCGGATCGACCAGGGTGACCTGACCGAGGAACAGATCGAGCGGGTCGGCAGCACCCTGATGGCGCTGGACGAGCAGATGACGGAACTGCGGGAGCACTTCGGCCTGACACCGGAGGACCTCAACCTCGATCTCGGGCCGCTCGGCCCGCTGCTGCCCCGGGACTGACCGGAGCCCGCCGGCTGCCCGTGAGCGGGACCGGAGCCGGCCGGGTGCCCGGGAGCTGCCCGGATCCCGGCCGCCGGTGCCGCCGGTGCGACACTGGCCCGGTGTCACCGCCCGAATCCGCCGCCGATCTGCCGGTCCGGCACGTCCTGCCGGCCCTGACCGAGACGCTGGCGGAGCATGGCGCCGCCGTGCTGGTGGCGCCGCCCGGGGCCGGCAAGACCACGCTGGTCCCGCTGGCGCTGGCCGACCAGGTCGACGGGCGGATCGTCGTCGCACAGCCGCGCCGGGTCGCGGCCCGGGCCGCCGCCCGCCGGATGGCGGAGCTACGCGGCGAACGGGTCGGCGAAACCGTCGGGTACGCGGTGCGCGGCGAGCGCCGGACCAGTGCCCGGACCCGGATCGAGGTGGTCACCACCGGCCTGCTCGTGCAGCGGCTCCAGCACGATCCGGAGTTGCCCGGCGTCGGCGCGGTACTCCTCGACGAGGCCCACGAGCGGCAACTCGACGCCGATCTGGCCCTGGCGTTCGGCATCGAGGTCCGGGCGGCGCTCCGTCCGGAGCTGCGCCTGCTGGCGATGTCCGCGACCGCACAGGCGGAGCGGCTCGGCGACCTGCTCGGCACGGCGGCGGAGCCGGCCCCGGTGCTGCACGCCGAGGGTCGGGCGTACCCGGTGGACGTGGTCTGGTCCCCGCCGCCCCGGCCGGTCGACCCGCCGCACGGGCTGCGGGTCGATCCCCGGCTGCTCGACCACGTGGCGGCGACCGTACGCCGGGCGCTGGCCGAGCACGACGGCGACCTGCTCGTCTTTCTCCCCGGCGCAGGGGAGATCAACGGTGTCGCCGGCCGGCTGACCGGGCTGGCCGGCACGGACCTGGTACGCCTGCACGGCCGGCAGTCCAGTGCCGAGCAGGACGCCGCGCTCCGCCCGGCCGCCGGTCGGCGCCGGGTCGTGCTGGCCACCGCCGTCGCGGAGACCAGCCTCACCGTGCCCGGGGTGCGGGTGGTGGTCGACGCCGGGCTGAGCCGGGTGGCCCGGACCGACCTGGCCCGCGGACTCGGCGCGCTGGTGACGGTGCCGGTGTCCCGGGCGGCGGCGACCCAGCGGGCCGGGCGGGCCGGCCGGGAGGCGCCGGGCCGGGTCTACCGGTGCTGGTCGGCAGCGGACCACGACCGGCTGCCGGCGCAGCCCGAGCCGGAGATCGCGGTAGCCGACCTCACCTCCTTCGCGCTCCAGCTCGCCTGCTGGGGGCGCCCGGACGGCGCCGGGCTGGCGTTGCCGGATCCGCCTCCGGCGGCGGCGATGCAGGTGGCCCGGGCCACCCTGGCGGCACTCGGTGCGGTCGCCCCGGACGGCCGGGTGACCGGGCGGGGCCGGGCGATCGCGGCGGTCGGCGCGCATCCACGGCTGGCCCGGGCCCTGCTGGACGGCGCTGCCCGGGTCCGACCGCACCGGGCCGCCGAGGTGGTCGCGGTACTCGCCGAGTCCGCTCCCGGTGACGACCTGGTCGCCACCTGGCGCCGGCTCCGCTCCGGTACGGACCCCGCCAGCACCAGGTGGCGGGCGGAGGTGAACCGGCTGCGGGCCGCCCTCGACGAGTCGCAGCCCTCCGCCGGGCGGGACGACCGACAAGGCGGGCCCGACAACCAACGGACCGGACCCGACAACCAACGGAACGGACCCGACAACCAACGGAACGGACCCGACAACCAACGGAACGGACCCGACGACCAACGGACCGGGCGGGACGGCCGACGGAACGGGCCTGACGACCGACGGACCGTACCCGACGACCGGCAGACCGGGCCGGAACTGCCGGACGACCTGGCCGCCGGGCTGCTGGTCGGGCTGGCGTACCCGGAGCGGCTGGCCCGGGCCCGGCAGACCGGCGCCGAGACGTACCTGATGGCCGGTGGCACCGCGGCGGACCTGGCGCCGGGCTCGCCGCTGGTCGGGGCGGAGTGGCTGGCGATCTCAGTGGCCGACCGGGCACCGGGCCGCCGGGGTGCGGTGATCCGCCAGGCGGCGGTGGTGGACGGGGCCACCGCCCGGGAGGCCGGTGCCGCGCTGCTCGGGCGCGAGCAGGAGATCGCCTGGTCCGGCGAGGACGTGGTGGCCCGCGAGGTGGAGCGGCTGGGCGCGATCGTGCTGCTGGACCGCCCGCTGGCCCGGCCGGATCCGGCCCGGGTCGCCGCCGCGCTGCGGGACGGGTTGCGTCAGGTCGGGCTCGACCTGCTGACCTGGCCCCGGCCGGCGCGGGAGCTGCGGGCCCGGCTGGCGTTCTGCCGGCAGGCCCTCGGCGGCGAGTGGCCGGAGGTGACCGACGCGGCCCTGCTGGACCGGGCCGACGAGTGGCTCGGTCCGGAGCTGGCCACCGCCCGACGCCGGGCCGACCTGGCCCGGATCGACGTCCCGGCGGCACTCCGCCGGCTGCTGCCGTGGCGCGAGGCGGCCCGGCTGGACGAACTGGCCCCGGAGCGGCTCGCCGTGCCGAGCGGGTCACGGTACCGGGTGGACTACTCCGATCCGGCGGCACCGGTTCTCGCGGTCAAGTTGCAGGAGACGTTCGGGTGGCGGGACGTGCCCCGGATCGCCGACGGGCGGGTGCCGGTGCTGCTGCACCTGCTCTCCCCGGCCGGCCGTCCGGTCGCGGTGACCCGGGACCTCGCCTCCTTCTGGCGGACCGGCTATCCGCAGGTACGTGCCGAGTTGCGCGGTCGCTATCCCCGGCACCCGTGGCCGGTGGACCCGACCGGGGCGGCCCCGACCCGCGGCCTCCGACCCCGCCGCGGGTAGCCGGCCGCTGAACCTTCGTCAACCCGGACCGAGGTCGTGTTGTCGGTGCCGGGCAGGCCGTCGATCCGCGCGGTGGCCACGCTCGACGCCTCACCTGCGCGCGGCACCCACGAGGAGGGCTTCCGCTCCGCATACCCTCGAGGAGCCGGCACAGGCGCGGTCAGGGGATGTCGATGACGTCCGCGACCACGACGGTGATGTTGTCCGGCCCGCCGGCCCGCAGGGCCAGGTCGACCAGCCGCTGTGCGCAGCCGGCCGGTTCGGGGTAGCCGAGCAGCGCCTCGGCCAGGCTATCCGGTCGGACCACATTGGACAGCCCGTCGCTGCACAGCAGCCACCGGTCGCCGGGTTGGGGCACCACGGTGGTGTAGGTGGGGGTCACCGGCTCGCCCTGTAGGGCCCGGGTGACCACCGCCCGGCGGGGATGGCTGTGCGCCTCCTCCGGGCTGATCACCCCCTCGTCGACCAGCATCTGCACGAAGGTGTCGTCCCGGGTGAGCTGGGTCATCGTGCCGCCGCGCAGCAGGTACGCCCGGGAGTCGCCGACGTGGGCCAGAGCGAGGCAGGCACCGGTACGGGCGAGCAGCAGCGCGGTGAGGGTGGTGCCCATGCCCTGCCGGTCCGGGTCCTCGGCGATCGCTGCCCGGATGCCCGCGCTCGCCGTGTCCACGGCGCCCTGCAGGGCGGCGACCAGCCCCTCCTCCGGAGTCTCCACGTCCAGCGGCCGGATCGCGTCGATGGCGATGGTGCTGGCCAGGTCGCCGGCGGCCATTCCGCCCATGCCGTCGGCCACGGCGAGCAGCCAGGGTCCGGCGTGCACGGAATCCTGGTTCGCGCCTCGGATCAGGCCACGGTCGCTCACCGCCACGGATCGCAGCTTCAGGCTCATGGCTGGCAGCCTGCCAAAAAGACGGCCGAAATGCTTGCAGTAGATCACCAACGGGCCGGAGTGGCGATCGAAATTTACCGTACGTGGCTACGGTGATCACGAACCGCGAGCCGTTCCAGCGCCGGTAGCTGGTCCGCAGCCACCCACCGGCCGGAATTCGATCCAGCTCGGTCGATTGACATGCCGGAAACGGACTGGCAACATCGGCTCCGTATTGGGAGCGCTCCCACCAGCGCTGCCGGTTCCACCCCCGCGAACCCGAGTGCTTCACCGCCGCGAACCCGAGTGCTGCGGGCCCGCTGGCGGCACGCCCACCGGAAGGGATCCCCCGTGCTCCGACCCCGCCACCGCCACCGCCGGTCCGCCCGCGCGGTCACCCTGCTCGCCACCGCCGCCCTGCTGCTCACCGGCACCGCCACCGGGGCGCAGGCCCGGCCCGACGGCTCCGCCGGCACCCTGGCGGTCACCGAACACATCGTCAACGGCACCTTCACCGACAGCACCGCCCCGTGGTGGTCCACCACCAACCTCACCCTCGCCCCGGTCGACGGCCAGCTCTGCACCGAGGTCCCCGGCGGCACCGCCAACCCCTGGGACGCCAGCCTCGGCCACAACAACATCCCGCTGGGCGACGGTGCCGGCTACGCGCTGAGCTTCCGTGCCTCGGCCAGCGCGCCGGTCACGGTGAAAGCGAACGTGCAGCTCAACGAGGACCCGTACACCACGGTCTTCTCCCGGGACGTCGCGCTCGACGCCACCGCCGAGGAGTTCGGGTACGAGTTCACCGGCACCCTCGACTCAGCCAACGGCACCCTCACGTTCCAGCTCGGTGGCGCCACCGAGGCGTACACGTTCTGCCTGGACGACGTCTCGCTGACCAGTGACGCCGACACCGCACCGCCACCCGGCGGCGCCGAGCAGTTGACCAACGGGGACTTCGCCGACGGCACCTCCGGCTGGTACTCCTACGGCACCACCTCCACCGGGGTGACCGACGGCCGGCTCTGCTCCGAGGTGCCGGGCGGACTGGCCAACCCCTGGGACGGCGGCGTCGGGCAGAACGACGTGACGCTGATCGACGGCGAGTCGTACACGCTCTCCTTCGACGCCTCCGCCGCACCCGGCGCGACCGTACGGGTGGCGGTGCAGCTCGGCGTCGACCCGTACACCTCGTTCTTCGCCGAGGACATCACCTTCGGCCCGGAGGCGCAGCACATCGAGCGGACCTTCACCGCCACCGCCGACACCGAGGCCGCCCAGGTGGCGTTCCAGGTCGGCGGCGCCGCCTCGGCATACACCTTCTGCCTGGACAACGCCTCGCTGCTCGGTGGCGAGGAGGAGCCGCCGTACGTGCCGGACACCGGGCCGCGGGTCCGGGTCAACCAGGTCGGCTACCTGCCGGCCGGGCCGAAGAACGCCACGATCGTCACCGAAGCCACCGAGCCGCTGGGCTGGGAGCTGAAGTCGGCCGCCGGTGCCGTGCTGGCCAGCGGGCAGAGCACCCCGCGCGGCGTGGACCAGGCGTCGGCGCAGAACGTGCACACCGTCGACTTCTCCGCGTTCCGCACCCCGGGCACCGGCTACACGCTGACCGCCGACGGCCAGACCAGCCACCCGTTCGACATCTCGACCGACGTCTGGAAGCAGCTCCGCTCCGACTCTCTCCAGTTCTTCTACATCCAGCGCAGCGGGATCGCCATCGACGGCGACCTGGTCGGCGAGGCGTACGCCCGGCCGGCCGGGCACCTCGGGGTGGCGCCGAACCGGGGCGACACGGACGTACCCTGCCAGCCCGGCGTCTGCGACTACCGCCTCGACGTCCGGGGCGGCTGGTACGACGCCGGTGACCACGGCAAGTACGTGGTGAACGGCGGCATCGCCACCTACCAGCTACTGAGCGCCTTCGAGCGGACCAAGACCGCGCCCACCGCCGGCGGCGGTGCGGCGCTGGCCGACAGCACGCTGCGGGTGCCGGAACGCGACAACGGCGTGCCGGACATCCTCGACGAGGCGCGCTGGGAGCTGGAGTTCCTGCTCCGGATGCAGGTACCGGCCGGGCAGCCGCTGGCCGGGATGGCCCACCACAAGATCCACGACCAGAACTGGACCGGGCTGCCCCTGCAACCCGAGGACGACCCGGAGCTGCGCGAACTGCACCCGCCGTCCACGGCGGCGACGCTCAACCTGGCCGCCACCGCCGCGCAGTGCGCCCGGCTGTACGCCCCGTACGACGCCGCGTTCGCGGAGCGCTGCCGGACCGCGGCCAGCACGGCGTACGCGGCGGCCAAGGCCAACCCGACCCGGTACGCCGATCCGCAGGACGGCAACGGCGGTGGCTCGTACAGCGACGGCGACGTCACCGACGAGTTCTACTGGGCTGCCGCCGAGCTCTACCTGAGCACCGGTGGCGCGTCCTACCTGGCCGACCTGACCGCCTCGCCGCACCACACCGACGACGAGGTCTTCGGGGCGCACGGCTTCGGCTGGGGCAGCACCGCCGCGCTGGGCCGACTCGACCTGGCCACGGTGCCGAGCGGCCTGCCGACGGCCGAGCGGGACCGGATCCGCGCCTCGGTGGTGGCCGCCGCCGACGGCTACCTGGCCACCGCGCAGGGCCAGGCGTACGGGCTGCCGATGCCGGGCACCCCGGGCAGCTACTTCTGGGGCGCCAACAGCAACATCATCAACAACGCCGTCGTACTGGCCACCGCCTTCGACCTGACTGGACAGCCGAAGTACCGGGACGGCGCGGTGCAGGGCATGGACTACATCTTCGGCCGCAACGCGCTGAACCAGTCGTACGTGACCGGGTGGGGCGAGAAGGCGTCGAAGAACCAGCACAGCCGGATCTTCGGCAACCAGTACGACGAGTCGCTGCCGAACCCGCCGGCCGGCTCGATCGCCGGTGGCGCGAACGCCAGTCTCGACGACCCGTTCGCCGAGGAACTGCTGGAGGGGTGCGCGCCGATGTTCTGCTACGTCGACGACATCGCCTCGTACGCCACCAACGAGGTGGCGATCAACTGGAACTCGGCGCTGGCCTGGATCGCCTCGTTCCTCGCCGACCAGGGCGGCGGCACCTCGGTGCCGGCCGGCTCCGGCTGCCGGGTGACGTACGTCAACCACGGCGCCTGGGCCGAGGGCGGCGGGTTCACCGGGCAGGCGACCATCACCAACACCGGCAGTACGCCGATCAACGGCTGGACGCTGAGCTTCGCGTTCAACGGCGACCAGAAGGTCCGGGAGGCGTGGATGGCGAAGGTGACCCAGTCGGGCGCCCGGGTCACCGCGCGGAACGAGTCGTACAACTCGCGGATCATGCCGGGCGCCAGCCAGATGTTCGGCTTCAACGCCACCACCGCCGGTGGCCCGAACCCGAATCCGGTGCTGTTCACGGTCAACGGGGTGCCGTGCGGCTGACCCGGTGATGCGGTGGAGCCCCGACCCGTGCGGCGACGGGTCGGGGCTCCGTCCTGCTCAGCGCAGCCAGTCGAGCAGCCGGTCGCCCTGCTGCCAGACGGTCAGTGCGGAGAAGACCCCGAAGAGCAGCACCGACCAGACCAGCGCCGCCACCCGGTACGACCGGGGCCGGATCTGCTCGGGCAGCACCCGACGGTTGAGCAGCAGCAGCAGGATCGAGTAGAAGAACATCATCAGCCCACCGACGCAGGCCGAGATGACCAGCAGGATCAGCGGCTGGTCGAAGCCGGCCAGCAGGATGGCACAGCCGAGCCCGACCAGCCCCCAGACCAGCACGAAGTAGATCCGGCTCTCGGAGAACCGGGGCAGGTACGCCGTCTTGAGCACGTCGGCGGCGAGCCGGCTGGTGTAGTCGACGATGCCCATCGCGGCGGCGAAGAGCGAGAGCGCTCCGACCACCCAGAACAGGGTGCCGAACCACGGACCGACGATCTCCTTCAGCCGCTCCCCCTCGACCTGGAGGAACGAGACGCCGTTGGCCAGCCCGGGCACCCCGTACACGGTGGAGTAGGCCAGCAGCGAGGTCAGCACGATGGTGACGAACGAGATCAGCGCGAAGGTGACCGCCTGCTCCCGGTTGGCCAGCCGCCACCAGCGCCGCCAGCGGGCCAGGTTCTCCTCGGTCGGCTCGAAGACGAATCCGCGACCGTCCGGGGCCGCCTCCTCCCGGCCGGTGACCGGGCTGACCAGCCGGGGCACGTACGTGCCCATGCCGTAGCCCTTGTCCCGGATCCAGTTGGACTGCACCAGGTTCTGCCCGCCGCCGGCACCGGCGAAGACCAGCGCGGAGAGCATCAGCGCGAAGCCGAGTTCGGTGGGGAACTCCGGGGCGGTCACCGCGGTGGGCAGGTCGCCCCAGGCCCGGGCCGAGATGGCGAAGACCACCGCGACCGCGATGAAGACCAGCACCAGGCCGACCTTGACGAACTCGACCCGCTCCAGCGCGGTGTAGACCACCGGGGCCAGGGTGAGGGTGGCGCCGATCAGCAGCAGCAGGCCGACCGCGATCCAGGTGGCGTCGCCGCCGAACAGGTACGTCAGCATGGTGGCCGAACTGGACGCCCAGCCCGGCCAGAGGTTGGCGAAGTAGACCATGATCGCGAAGACCAGTCCCCAGTGCCGCCAGAACCGCGAGAAGCCGGTCAGTGCGGTCTCCCCGGTGGCCAGGGTGTAGCGCTCGATCTCCATGTTCAGGAACCACTGGGTGACGATGCCGACCGCGGCGGCCCAGAGGAAGACCAGCCCCACCTGCGAGGCGATGTACGGAAAGAGAATGAACTCGCCGGACGCCAGACCGACGCCGGCCGCGATCACCCCCGGTCCGATGATCGACCAGGCCGACCGGGGTGGTGGGGGTAGTTCCCGTACGGTGACGCCGGGCAGGTGTTTCGTCGGAAATCGGTCGGCGGCGGTCTGCGTCATCGGTGACCTCCAGGGGACGGGCACCGGCCCGGTGCTCCGGACACCGCCCGGGCGTCTCGGTCAGCGGGGCCGAGTGCGAGCTCGATTCGCAGTGGTGGTGATGGATAGATCTTCTGCCAACATGGACGCTGTGCCTAGGGATGAAATCGTCGTCCGGCCCGGTGGTTCCGACGACGTCGCCGCGGTGCTCGCCCTGCTCGACGGCGCCACCCGCTGGCTGGTGGAACGCGGCCGCACCGGCCAGTGGGGCAGTGCGCCGCACTCCGGCAACCCGCGCCGGATCGACCAGGTCCGGCGCTGGGCCGCCGAGGGCGGCCTCTACCTGGCCGAACTCGCCGGCCGCCCGGTCGGGGCGATCGTCGTCGGCGCGGCGGTGCCGCACGTCCCGGCCGCGACCGAACCCGAGTTGTACGTCAACCTGCTGGTCAGCGACCGGGCCCACGCCGGGCGGCGGATCGGCGCGCGACTGCTGGAGTACGCCGAGGAACTCGCCCGGGCCCAGGGGCTCGCCCTGCTCCGGGTGGACTGTTACGCCGGTGACGACGGCGCCCTGGTCCGCTACTACGAGAGTCAGGGCTTCACCGCCACCGAACCGTTCACCGTGCCGCTGGTCGACCGGTCCTGGCCGGGCCAGCTTCTCGAACGCCGCCTGAGCCGCCGTACCGGCGAGGACGGGCCGGCCGGGACCTGAGCCGGGCACCGGGTCAGCCCCGCTCCGACCCGCCCGTCCGCAACTCGGGGAGCACCTTTGCCCCGAAGGCGTCGACGAAGGCGTCCTGCCGCTGCCCGACGTGGTGCAGGTAGATCTCGTCGAAGCCGAGGTCGGCGTACTCGCGCAGCAGGGCCGCGTGCCGGCCGAGGTCGGCGGAGACGTTGACCACCTCGGCGACCCGTTCCGGCGACACCTGCTCGGAGAGGACGTCGAAGTGGTCGGTCAACTCCAGGTCCCAGCAGACCGGCGGGGCGAAGACGTTGCTGCGCCACTGGTCGTACGCGATCCGGGCCGCCTCCGCCGGGTCGGGCGCCCAGCTCAGGTGGACCTGGAGGTGCAGCTTGCCCCGGCCGCCCGCGTCCCGGTAGGCGTCGACCATCCGGCGCAGCCGGGACACCGGCGCGTTAACGGTGATCAGGCCGTCCGCCCACTCGGCGCACCTCCGGGCGGTCGCCTCGGTCACCGCGGCGCCGACCAGCGCGGGCGGTTCCGCCGGCCGGGTCCAGAGCCGGGCCCGGTCCACCGTGACCAGTCCATCGTGGCTGACCTCCTCGCCGGCCAGCAGCGCCCGGATCACCTCGACGCACTCCCGCAGCCGGGCCGTCCGGATCTCCTTGCGCGGCCAGCCCGCCCCGGTGACGTGCTCGTTGCTCGCCTCCCCGGTGCCCAGCGCGGCCCAGAACCGGCCGGGATACATCGCGGCGAGCGTGCCGATCGCCTGCGCGACGATCGCCGGGTGGTAGCGCTGGCCGGGCGCGTTGACCACGCCGAACGGCAGCGTGGTGGCCTGGAGCGCGGCGCCGAGCCAGGACCAGGCGAAGCCGGACTGCCCCTGCCGGGCGCTCCACGGCGAGAAGTGGTCGGAAGACATGGCCGCGTCGAAGCCCGCCTCCTGGGCCCGGACGACGGCCCGGAGCAACTCGGCGGGATGGATCTGCTCGTGTGAGGCGTGAAGCCCGAAGACCGTCATGGCGGTCTCCCGTACCCCGCCGCACCCGGCCCGCACACCCGGTACGCCGACGAGGAAACTTTTTCCACCTGAACCGCGCGGCGCTCGCGCACCGCGTCCGCCCTTGCGGCCCACCGCACCGCAAGGGCAGGTCGAACATGTCCAATATCCGCGGACCGTCAATCGGGCCGGTACGGCGGTGTGCGCTACTCGCTGTGCGCGCCCGCGCCGGGTCCGCCCGAGGACCCCGCGCCGATCCAGACGGCCTTGAGGTTGCAGAACTCCCGGATGCCCTGCGCCGACAACTCCCGGCCGTAGCCGGAGTTGCCGACCCCACCGAACGGCAGTTCCGGATAGGACGTGGTCATCCCGTTGACAAAGACCATTCCGGCGTCCAGGTCGGCGACGAAGCGCTGCTGCTCCGCCGGGTCCCGGGTCCAGGCGTTGGCGCCGAGACCGTAGTCGGTGCCGTTGGCCACCTCGATCGCCTCTTCGTAGGAGCCGACCCGGTAGAGCCCGGCTACCGGGCCGAAGACCTCGTCGGCGTACATCCGCATCTGCGGGGTCAGCTCGGTGACCACGGTCGGTGGGTACCACCAACCGGGCCGGTCCGGCACCTCCCCGCCGCAGAGCACCCGGGCCCCCTTGGCGACGGCGTCCCGGACCTGCTCGGCCACCTCGTCGCGACCCCGCTCGGTAGCGAGCGGCCCGACGTCGGTCCCGTCGTCCATCGGGTCGCCGACCCGCAGCGCCGACATCCGGGCCACGAACGCGTCGGTGAACTCGTCGTAGACGTCGGTGTGCACGATGAACCGCTTCGCCGCGATGCAGGACTGGCCGTTGTTCTGGCAGCGGGCCACCGTGGCCACCTCGGCGGCCCGGGCCACGTCGGCCGAGGGCATCACCACGAACGGGTCACTGCCGCCGAGTTCGAGCACGGTCTTCTTGACGTACTTCCCGGCGACGGACGCCACCGACCGGCCGGCGCCCTCGCTGCCGGTCAGCGTCGCCGCCCGGACCCGGGGGTCGGCGAGCACCTGCTCGATCCGCTCTGAACCGATCATCAACGTCTGGAACGCGCCGGCCGGGAAACCGGCCCGGCGGAACAGCTCGTCCAGATAGAGCGCGGTCTGCGGCACGTTCGAGGCGTGCTTGAGCAGACCCGCGTTGCCGGCCATCAGGGCCGGTGCGGCGAACCGCATCACCTGCCAGAGCGGGAAGTTCCACGGCATCACCGCCAGCACCGGGCCCATCGGGAAGTACCGGCCGTACGCCGAGGTGGCACCGATCGAAGCGGCGTCGGCGGGCTCGTCGGCGAGGAACCGCTCGGCGTGCGCCGCGTAGTACCGGCAGGCCGCCGCGCACTTGGCCACCTCGGCCTTGGCCGACGCGTACGTCTTGGCCATCTCCGTCGTCATCATCCGGGCCACGCCGTCGCACTCGACCTCCAGCAGGTCAGCCGCGGCGGACATCCACCGGGCCCGGTCGGCGAAGGTGGTGCCGCGCAACTCGTCGAAGCCGGCCGCCGCCCGGGCGAGGGCGGCCGTCAACTGCTCGTCGGTCATCTCGTCAAAGGTCTTGAGCACCTGTCCCGTGGTCGGGTCGATGGTGGCGATCGACATGTCGTACTCCCTCCGATGTCGGCGGATCGGGCGGCGCGCGGGTCACGGGCGGGCCGGACCGGCTCCGTGTTCACTCGAAGAGCGAGTGCTTCGTGCCCGGCGGCTCCTCCCGGCGCCGCGCGGCCCGGCGTCGCTGCACCACCGCCATGTCGATCACGGCGGCCAGGGCGAGGATGCCGAGGACCACCGCGAGGACCAACAGGTCGGCCCGGAGCGCCAGCACGCCGAGCACCACACAGATCACCAGACCGAACGCGGCCAGCACCAGGCGCAGGTTGAGCGCGCTGTACGGGTGGCCAACCGTCCCTTTCGCCCCTCGGGGCTGCGATCTCGCGGCCATTTCGCCGAACTACCCGGTATGGGCCCGGACTAACCTGGCCGGCCGCCCCTGGGCCGCCGGCCGGCGCGGCTCGTGACCCTGAAGACGACGCTCGGCGTGCCGCCGGTCCGGCCCGGGCCGGTGGGGGATTTCGCCGCCCGGTGGGTATAACGGGTGGATGACGACCGGTCCCACTCCCCCGCCCAGCCACGCCGACCTGCTGACCCGCCCGCTCTTCGCGCACCTGGCGACCACCCGCCCGGACGGCGGGCCGCAGAGCAACGTGATGTGGTTCGACTGGGACGGCGGGCTGATCAGGATGACCCACACCAAGCGCCGGCAGAAGTTCCGCAACGTGCGGCGCGATCCCCGGGTCGCGCTCTCGATCGCCGACCCCGACGACCCGTACCGGTTCCTCGAGGTGCGCGGTGTGGTGGAGAAGGTCGAGGACGACGACGAGGTCGCGTCCTTCTACCGTTCGCTGCAACAGCGGTACGACAACGTCTACGAGATCAAGGACGCGCCGGAACGGGTCATCGTCACGATCCGGCCGGAGAGCTTCGTCGCCGTCACCAACGGACAGCCACAGCGCACCCGCTGACCGTCCACCCCGGTCACCGCCGTCCACCCCGGTTTCGCTGCCGGCAGGGTGTGCCGCCGGACGTCGGGTGTCCGTGATCCGCGTGCCGGCGGCGGCCGGCGAGGGTTCCGGGCCGGCGGCGGCGCCGCGTACAGTTACGGAGCGATTGCTGTCCGCTCTGCACCGGGGGAAGCATGCCCAGACGTTGGACCGCCGCCGTCACCGCGCTGCTCGCGGCCTTCGCGCTGGCCTGCGAGGGGTCCGACGGCGGCGGCGGGGGCCAGCCCGATCCCCCGCCCGCCCCGCCCCGGCCCGGGCTGCCCGGCTCGATCGCGGCGCTCGGCGACTCCATCACCGCTGGCTTCGGCTCCTGCCTGATCCTCGCCGCCTGCCAGCGCAACTCCTGGTCGACCGGGGAGAGCAGCCGGGTGGAGAGCCTCTACCGGCAGCTCCGCGAGGTGAACCCGGCCATCCGCGGCAAGGCGCACAACGAGGCGGTGAACGGGGCCCGCGCCTCGGGACTGGCCAGCCAGGCCGCCGCGGCGGTACGCGCCAGGGTGGACTACGTGACCGTACTCATCGGAGCGAACGACGCCTGCCGGGGCGGGATCGAGGACATGACCGGTGTCGCGGCGTTCCGCACCGAGATCGACCGTGGACTCGCGACGCTGAAGAAGGGCCTGCCGAAGGCTCGGGTCCTGGTGGTGAGCATCCCGAACCTGTACCGGGTCTGGGAGGTCGGCCACGAGGACACCCGGGCGGTACGCGCCTGGCGGGGGCGGATCTGCCCCGCGCTGCTGGCCAGCCCCACCTCGACCGAGCCGGCCGACCGTACCCGCCGGTCGACGTTCCGGGCCCGGATCGACGCGTACAACGAGCAGCTCGCCGCCGCCTGCAAGGCGTACGGGTCCCGCTGCCGCTACGACGGCGGCGCCGCGCACCGGGTGCGGTTCGGCCTGGACCTGCTGAACCGGCTGGACTACTTCCACCCGAACGTGGCCGGGCAGAACGAACTGGCCAAGGTGGCCTGGCGGGCGTCGGGCCTGGCCGGCCAGGCCCGACGAGCCGACTGAGGCTACCGGCCGGGCGGCATGATCACGCGGGGCCGGTACAGCTCCTGGGACCGGGCCGCCAGGCTCTTGGTGGCCGACGAGTTCGCCCAACTGCCGAGCACCACCGCCGCCCCCGGCACCGCCTTGGCGAGCAGCCGCTTCGCGGCCCGGACACCGGCCATCTGCGCCAGCTTCAGGCCGAGCCGCAACATCACCTGGGCCAGCGGGGTCTCCGACCGGCCCCGCAGCGCGTCGACGCGCTCCCGCCCGGCGGCCACTCCGAGCGCCAGCCGCGCCGTCTCGGCGATCTTGTGTACCCGTTGCAGCACCAGCAGGTCGGTGGCCCGGTCGGGGTGCTCGGGGTCGTGCCCGTACGCCGCCGCGACGTAGAGCACCATCCGGGCCTGGGTCCAGGCCAGCACACCCATGTCGAGGACCGCGCCGGGCAGGCCGGCGGCGCCGGATATCGCCCCGGAGACCCGGGCGTGGTTGACGAACTTCCGGATCGCCGTCTCGGCCATGGCCTCCGGCGTCATCTGCGGATACCAGGCACGGGTGCGCTCGGCCCAGGCCCGGGCCTGCGGCCCGATCCGCCGGACCGCCTCCAGGGCGAGGTGCTCCGGGGCGTACTGCGGATCGGCCTTCATCCGCTCCCACAGCCCGCTGGGTGGGGCGACGGTCAGCTCCGGGTCGTCGGCGGGCTCGGCCGGGGGCGGCTCGACTGCGGTCGACTCGGCCGGGGGCGGCTCGGCCGCGACGCCCGGGTCGACCTGGGCCACCCCGACGGCGGCGCCCGGTGCGGCGTCCGGACGGGATGCCGGCCCCGGGTTCGCGGCGGCCGGCGGCGTACGGTCGGTCGGCGGCACCGGCGCGGCGGTTCCGCCGCCGCCCGGCTGGGACTCGGTCACGGGACACTCCGGATGTCGAGGGAAGGAATCAGGGTACGACCACGGCCCGGCCAGGACCGACGAGCGGTACGCACCGCCGAGGGGCGGCACCCACGCCCAGATGGTCGACGATCGCGGCAGCCACCTGGCCGACGGTCAGCGCCGGCCGCGCAGCCGGGACACGATCCGGCGCATCCGGTGCTGGTTCGACGGCTTGGCGAATTCGCGCCGGCCCCGCTCGACGAGCTGCCGGCCCTGCGGGGATCTGAGGAACATTCGGATCCGTTGCACCAGTGACGCCATCTCGGTCCTCCTCGGGTGGTCCTGGTACCAGGTGTACCCGATCCCCGGCCGCGCCACACCGGCCGCGCGATTCGGACGGGTCCACGCCTCCATGGTGGCCGGACCGATCAAGTCGACGTCCCGCCCCGCTCAGCGCCAGGACGGGACGAGCGTGTCGACCACCCTGGTCGCCTGGCCCTCGTGCTTGGCGTAGTGCTCGGGGTAGGCCGAGTACTGCACCGCCTGGGCCGCCTCGGTCAGCCGCATCCGCTGCCACCCGGGCACCTGGCGCAGCGCCTCGAAGAACCGCGCACTCGCGTACGCCGGGTCCATCAGGCGGTTCACCGGGCCCCAGCCGCTGCTGGTGCGCTGCTGGAACAGCCCGACCGAGTCGTGGTCCCAGCCGGTGCCCTGGTGCCGGTAGCGCTTGGACTCCGGCAGCACCTCGCTGGCCCGGTTGAGCAGGTTGCTCTCCTGCATGGCGGTGGCCACCCCGATGATCAGGCCCCGGCGCGGCATCCCCATGTCCCGGCCGGTCCGGACGATGGCCCGGGCGTTGTCCATCTGGACCTCGGTCAGCCCGGCCACCGGTTTCGCGTCGTCCAGCGGGGAAGACGTGTCCGGGTCCGCCTCGTCCGACTTCGCGGCGCCCGACCGGTCGTGGTCACCGGAGCGGCTCGGCCGGTCCGCCGAGCGGTCGGCGCCGGACCGGTCGCCGGTGCCGTCGTCCGGCCGGGAGAGCGCGACCCGGTCCTCGGCGTTCGCGGTGCTGCCGCCGGCGGGGTCGGCCGAGGGCGAGACCGCCTCGACGGCGGCCAGCACGCCGAGGCAGCAGAGCAGCCCGGCGGCCACCGCGACTCCGGCCGGGCGGCGCAGGCCGAGCCGGTCCGGCAGCCCGGTCCGGGCGGCCAGGGCGCCGGCCCGGACGGCGAGCCGGCGGGCGGGTGCTGCGGTCCGGCCGGCGGCCCGGCGCGCCGCGCGCTCGGCGGTCCGGACGGCGGGCACCCGGCGGACCCGGGCCAGCCCGGGCTCGACGGCGCGGCGGAGGCGTCGCGCCTGGGCTAGCAGCAGGGCCAGGACCGGCCCGGTGGCGACCCGCAGTCGGGCGGCCGCCACCCCCGCCAGCCGGCCGGCCACGGTGGCGCCGGGCCGGACCGCCCGGTCGACGGCAGCGGCGGCCCTAGCGAGCCGGCCCGACACGGCCGGGCCGAGCGGCCGGAGCCGGCCGATCAGGGCCGACAGCAGGAGTACGAACCTCCGCAGCCGGGCCGGCGTGGGCCGGAGGGTCCCGGGCGACTGGCGCGGCACGGCGCCGGATGTCGGGTCGGAGGAGGAGGCATCATCCGATCGGACAGTGCTGGGCACGGCGGAGTTCGCGGTCTCAGAACGGTCGTCGTCAGGCATCCGACGAGGCTAGGCATGTCGAAGGCCGACTACGGGGAGTCACCAGGTGGGCTACACCACATCTGCTGACCGAGCATTCGGTCAGTGGACCGCAGGCGCGGGCAGCGATGGCCAACCGGAACAAGTGCGGCATTCCAGAGAAATCGCGCTTCAGCCATCAATCAGGCGTATACCTTCTAATCAACCGTCACTCCACGCACCATCGACCGCCTCCTCCGATCGGCTGAGTCGTGCTCGGCCGGCCGGTCCCCCACCGGGTACCCGGACCGGTCCGTCTCGTGAGACCGTGGACTATGGCACCGGTCACCGACCCGCTTCCGCGCCGCGACCTCCGTCGGTTGCCAAAGACCAACCTGCACCTGCACCTCACCGGCTCGATGCGCCCGGAGACGCTGACCGAACTGGCGGACCGGGACGGGCTGCCGCTGCCCGAGCCGCTGCCGACCGGCGCCCTGCACGGCTGGGCCGCGTTCCAGCGCCGCTACGACCTGGCCCGGGCGGCGCTGCGTACCGCCGGGGACCTGAGCCGGGTGGTGGCGGAGGCGACCGCCGACAATGTCGCCGACGGCGCCGGCTGGGTGGAGATCCAGGTGGACCCCACGACGTACGCCGACCGGCTGGGTGGGCTGGAGCCGGTGGTGGAGGCGGTACTCGCCGGGGCGGCCGGCGGGCGTACCGGAGTGGTGCTGGCGGCCAGTTGGGCCGGACCGCCGGCCCAGGCGGACCGGGTCGCCCGGCTCGCCGCCCGGTACGCCGGGCACGGTGTCGTCGGCTTCGGGCTCTCCAACGACGAGCGCCGGGGCCGGATCGCGGACTTCGTCCCGGCGATGCGGACGGCTACCGAGGCCGGACTGCTGGCCGTGCCGCACAGCGGGTTCTACGAGCCGGCCTGGCACGTCCGGGACTGCGTCACGCTGCTCGGCGCGCACCGGGTCGGGCACGGGCTGACCGCGGCGGCCGACCCGGCCACCCTCGACCTGCTGGCCGGGCGGGCGGTGGCGATGGAGGTGTGTCCCAGCTCATATCCGCCGTTCGGCGTCACCACCGGGCTGGCGGCCACTCCGCTGCGTGCCCTGCTCACCGCCGGCGTGCCGGTGGCGCTCGGCACGGACGATCCGCTGCTGTTCGGCACGAACCTGCTCGACCAGTACGTGCTGGCCCGGGACGTACTCGGCTGCACCGACGCCGAGCTGGCCACCCTGGCCCGGTCCTCGGTCGAGGCGTCCGGCGCGCCGCCGGAGATCCGCACGACGATGCTGGCAGGGGTCGCGGAGTGGCTCGGTGGAATGGACCAAGATAGCGGCAGCGTTTGCTACATCGGGGCGCCGTCCGCGAAGGCGCGTCCCGGCGTACCCCAAGGAGGTCCTGACCGGTGCTCGACCCGAACGAGCTCTACGAACTCACCGACGACCTGCCCGAGCTGGGTCAGCCGGTGCTGATCCAGGCGCTTTCCGGCTTCGTCGACGCCGGAAACGCGACCCGGCTCGCCCGGGAACACCTGGTGTCGACCCTCGAGTCCCGGACGATCGCCACCTTCGACGTCGACCAACTGCTCGACTACCGCTCCCGGCGCCCCACGATGATCTTCGTCGAGGACCACTGGGAGCACTACGAGCAGCCGAAGCTCGAACTGCACCTGCTGCGTGACGACGAGAACACCCCGTTCCTGCTGCTGTCCGGCCCCGAGCCGGACTTCCAGTGGGAACGGTTCATCGCCGCCCTGACCAGCCTGATCCGCCGGCTCGGCGTACGCGTGACGATCGGGCTGAACGCGATCCCGATGGCGGTGCCGCACACCCGGCCGATCGGGGTGACCGCGCACGCCACCCGGCCGGAGCTGATCACCGGCTACGAGTCCTGGCTGCAACGCATCCAGGTGCCGGGCAGCGCCGGCAACCTGCTCGAGTTCCGCCTCGGCGAGCAGGGCCGGGACGCGGTCGGCTTCGCGGTGCACGTGCCGCACTACGTGGCCCAGACCGAATACCCGGGCGCGGCCGAACTGCTGCTCACCTCGGTCTCCCGGGCCACCGGCCTGCTGCTGCCCACCGAGTCGCTGCGGACCGCCGCCGAGGCCGTCCGGGTCGACATCGACCGGCAGGTGGCGCAGACCGACGAGGCGACCTCGCTGGTGCACGCGCTGGAGGAGCAGTACGACGCCTTCACCCGGGGACGGGGCGGCCCGAACCTGCTCGCCAACCAGACCGGGCCGCTGCCCACCGCCGACGAACTCGGTGCGGAGCTGGAGCGCTTCCTCGCCGAGCAGGGCCGGCCGGGAGACAACCCGGGTAGCTGACGGCGGGACGCTTCCGCCGGGGCCCGTCGGCGGTGGTCCCCGGCGTCGCGTCGCGCACCTGCGTTCCCCGCCCGGATCGGGCAGGCTGGGGACATGCGCCTGGCGACCTGGAACGTCAACTCGGTGAAGGCCCGCCTCCCCCGGCTGCTGGACTGGCTCGCCGGCACGAAGCCGGACGTGGTCTGCCTGCAGGAGACGAAGTGCCCGGACGGCTCGTTCCCGGCCGACGAGGTCGGCGAGCTGGGTTACGAAGTGGCCAGCCACAGCGACGGGCGGTGGAACGGGGTGGCGATCCTGTCCCGGGTCGGCCTGGCCGACGTCGCGGTCGGGTTCGCCGACGAGCCCGGCTTCCCGGAGCCGGAGGCCCGGGCGATCTCCGCGACCTGTGCCGGGCTCCGGGTCTGGTCGATCTACGTGCCGAACGGGCGTACCCCGGACTCGCCGCACTACGAATACAAGCTCGCCTGGTTCGCGGTGCTGCGCGACGCACTCGAAGCCGAGCTGCGCACCGGACTGCCGCTGGTGGTCTGCGGCGACTACAACGTGGCGCCGACCGACGCCGACGTCTGGGACCCGGCGCTCTTCGTCAACTCGACGCACGTGACCCCGGCGGAGCGGCAGGCCCTGGCCGACCTGCGCGCCCTCGGCCTGACCGACGTGGTGCCGACCCCGATGAAGGGTCCGCACCCGTTCACCTACTGGGACTACCGGGCCGGGATGTTCCACCAGAACAAGGGCATGCGGATCGACCTGGTGTACGCCACCGGGTCGTTCGCCGAGCGCGTCACCTCGGCATATGTGGACCGGGAGGCCCGCAAGGGCAAGGGCCCGTCCGACCACGCCCCGATCGTGGTGGACACCGCGCCGGACGGCGGGTGAGCCGGCTTCCCGGGCCACGGTCCTGGTCGACGGCGGCGGGCCAGCGTGGCTGTCCCGTCGGGCCGTTCCCCGGCCTTCGACGCATGCCGGATCCCGGGCTCGCGGACAGCCGCTCGCCAACGCCTGCTCGGAAACGCGCTGCCGTACCCCCGGCCAGCGCCCGATGCCGAATAATGGCGGCGACGTTGGTCCGGCCAGGTGCGGAGGGCGGATGGAAGACGGCGGGACATGGTGATCGACCTCGGCACCGAGCGGTACGAGCCACCGGCCGAGGTCGCCAGGGCACCCCGCGAGGTGACCGTACGCCGATGGCGGATCGCGGCGGCAGCCGTCGCCGGAATCCTCGTGCTCAGCACCGGTGGTGCCGGGCTGCCTCCGGCGCCACCACTGCGCCAGGTCCACGCCGCGCCGATCGGCCCGGCCGACACCTACACCCTGGCTGACGGCCTGCTCGTCACCACCTCGGTGATCCACGAGGCCGACCCGTCGACACGCCGGATCGTCTGCCACGACCTCACCGACGGGCGGCGGCTCTGGTCCGCCGACTTCAGAGTCGACCAGGAGGGCCTCGGGCTGAGGCTCTCCGACGGAGTGCTGCTGGTCTTCGAGCGGCCGGCCGAAGGTGCACCGGCCCGGACCACGGCGCTGGATCCACGGACCGGGGAACGGCGCTGGTCGGTCCCGTACCGTTCGCTGCTGCTCCCCGGCGGGCCGATCGCGCTGGTCTTCGACACCATCTTCCGGCCCGAGTCGCGGATCCAGCCCGGCCAGGCCGGCAGCACCGGCGAGATCTACGGCGGGTCGGACGGGCACACCTACAGCGAGCCGCCGATCGGAACGATCGTCCGAGGGCTCGACCTCGGCACCGGCCGGCTGCGCTGGGAGTTGCCCCGGATCGACAACGCCCGGCTGGTCGAGGCGTTCGACGGGCGCCCGACCATGCTGCTGACCTCGTCGCCCGACGGTCACGTCGACGTGCGGGACGTGCTCTCCGGCAGGGTCGCACACCGGCTGGACTGGGCGGGCGGTGAGCTGGTCCTCGCGCAACGGGTCGGGGAGACCGTCGTGGCACTGGCGCAGTCCGGACCCGCGCTGGTCGTGACGGCGTACTCGGCGGATCTGCGACAGCGGCGGTGGAGCCGCTCACTGTCCGGCCCGAATCAGTTCGTCGAGCGCTGTGGTCCGCTGCTGTGCCACTCGGCGAATCTCCACACCATCGCGCTCGACCCGACCACCGGCGAGGCCCGGTGGGAGCATCCCGGGCCGCTACGGCTGCTCTCCTTCGGCCCGTGGCTGATCGAGATGGCCGCAGCCCCCGCACTCCGCCGGGTCCTCGACGCCCGGACCGGACGGACCGCGACCGAACTCGGAGGTTGGCGGCTGACCGAGGATGTCGTCTGGTCCGGTGCCGTACCGCTCGGCACGGACCCGCCCCCGCTGGTGCTCCAACCGGACCTCGTCAGGCAGCAGACCTGGTTCGGTGTACTCGACCCGGCCGGGCCGTCGGTCCGCCGGCTCGGAATCCTGCCGTACAGCGTGGAGGGGTGCATGGTGGCCCAGCGGTTCATGGCCTGCCGGAGCGGTGGTGCACAGCTCCGGGTCTGGCGCTACGAGGTGGCCCGGTAGCTGTCGTCGCTCCCCCTGGCGTTCCGGGCGGCTGCCCTAGGCTGAAGCCATGGCAGTAGTGAAGATCAACGCGATCGAGGTCCCGGCCGGCGCCGGTGCGGAGCTGGAACGCCGGTTCGCCGCCCGGCAGGGCGCGGTCGAGAACTCTCCCGGGTTCCTCGGCTTCGAACTGCTCCGGCCGGTGGCCGGCGAGAACCGCTACTTCGTCTACACGAAGTGGGAGAGCGAGGAGGCGTACCAGGCGTGGGCGAGCGGGCCGGCCCGGGAGGCGCACGCCCGTGGGCCCGCCGACGGCGGATCGGGCGGCGAGCAGCCCCGGCCGGTCGCCACCGGCGCCACGCTGCTGGAGTTCGAGGTGGTCCAGCAGGCCGGCCCCACCGCCCCGTAGCCGGCTGGAGATCACGGCTTGCGGGAATCGACCAGCGAGGCGAACGCGATGATGTTGTCCGAGTAGCCCGTACCGCCGCCGACCCAGCGTCCGCCGCAGGTGATCAGGCGGAGCCAGGGGCGGCGGAAGTCGCCGTACACCCGCTCGGCGGGCAACCTGTCCTTGTCGAAGTGCTCGACCGAGTTGACCTCGAAGATCGCCACCGACCGGTCCTGCCGGGTCACCTCGATCCGGGCACCCGGCCGGAGCTTCACCAGGTCGTGGAAGACCGACGGTCCGGTACGGGTGTCCGCGTGCCCGACGATGATCGCCGGCCCGAACTGGCCGGGGGTCGGGCCGCGGTCGTACCAGCCGGCCTCGTTGTGCTTCTCCAGCGCGGGTACGGCGATCGAACCGTCGTCGGCGAGCCCGACCCGGTGCACCGGGGCGCGTACCCCGATCGACGGGACCGCCAGCTTCACCGGCCGGCTCGGCGCGAGCACCGGGAAGTCCCGGGACGGCTCCTTGGTGCCGCCGTTCAGCCAGCGCCACGGCCCACCCGACGACTGGCCCAGCCCGGCACCGGTGGCGAAGACCCCGACGAGTACCAGGACGATCGCCAGCGGCCCGATCATGCTCCGGCGGGGGCGGCTCCCGCCGGATCGGGCCGCCGGATGCCGCAGGTGCGCCGCCGGCTGCCGGCCGCCGATCCAGGGGCGCCGGCCGGTGGAGGTACGGGCCATCGGGGCGGGACTCCTCCCGGTCAGGTCCGGCGGGGGGACGTCGACCGGGCCCGGCGACGGATGGCGACCAGGCCCAGCACGGCGCCGAGTACGGTGCTGGCCAGCCCGCCGGCCACCAGCAGTCCGCCCGGGTCGTCCCCGGCGCTGCCGCCGAAGCCGGTCGCCGGCCCCTTTTGCGGCCGGGTGGCGCCCACCACCATCAACCGGGTGGAGGCGGTCCCGCCGTCCGGGCAGCTCAGCCGGACCCGGTAGGTGTCCGCCCGGGTCGTCTCCGGCACGGTGGCGACCGCGGTGAGGAAGCCGGCCTGCGGCTGCACGGTCACGGAGCCGAAGGCCGGCGACTCGACCGTGGCGGGCTGGGTGTTGGTCCGGCAACTGGCCTTGATGCCGACCATGAAGCCGGCCTCGACGGTGCTCGGGTTGACCTGCACGAAGACGTCGGCGGCGCGGGCCGGGGCGGGCACGGCCAGGAGCAGGGCGAGCGGGACACCGCAGAGGATCGCGATGCGTCGACGCGTTGCCACTGGTCCCCCTCCCGGCGCCTCGGGCAGGGCCGGACGCGGGGCCTGGGCCTGCCGTATGCGGAAATCCTCTCATCTGTCGCCGCCGAGCACACCCGGTCCGGCGTTCTCGGGCAGATCCTCGTCGGCCGCCCGGTAGCTTCGCGGTCGGCTGGCCCATGGTCCCGCCGTCGGCCGCCCCGGAGCTTCGCCGTCGGCTGGCCCGCAGCTTCGCCGTCGGCTGGCCCGATCGCGTAGGCTGGCTCTCCCGTGACCCTCGCCAGCCAGGACCAGACCGCCGCGCCCGTGCCGGCCCCGCAGCCCGAGCCCGCCGGAATGTCGGGCCGGGTGCCGTCAGGCCGGGTGCCGTCAGGCCGGTTGGCGCAGATCCGCACCTTCCACCCGCGCCGGGGCCGGCTCAGCGCGCGGCATCTGGACGCGCTGGACCGGCTCTGGTCCGGGTACGGCCTGACCGTCCCGGTTCCGGAGCACGCCGACAGCGGTGACCGGCCCACCGGCGGCCGGCTGGACCTGGTCGAGCTGTTCGGGCGCGAGGCGCCGGTGGTACTGGAGATCGGTTCTGGGATGGGTGACGCCACCGTGGCGATGGCCGCCGCCGACCCGGGGCGGGACTATCTCGCCGTCGAGGTGCACACTCCGGGCATCGCCAACCTGCTCGCCCTCACCGAGCAGCACGGGCTGACCAATGTCCGGATCGCCCGGGGTGACGCGCTCGATCTCGTCCGGCACCTGTTGTCACCGGACCGGCTCGACGCCGTACACGTCTTCTTTCCCGACCCCTGGCCGAAGCCGCGGCATCACAAGCGCCGGCTGATCCAGCCGGCGCACGTCGCGCTGCTCCGCTCCCGGCTGGTCCCCGGCGGCACCCTGCACTGCGCCACCGACTGGCCGGAGTACGCCGAGAGCATGCGCGACACCCTGACCGCCGACCCGGAGCTGGTGAACGTGTACCCCGGCTTCGCCCCCCGCCCGGCACACCGGCCGGTGACGAAGTTCGAGCGGCGCGGCACGACCGCTGGGCGCCCGATCCTCGACCTGATCTTCCGGCGCCGCTGAGGACGCTGACGACGGAGGCAACCACACCGAGGCCGGCGAGATCAACTGGGCCGGGCCGGAGGATTGGCGTTGCCGAGCCGGGCCAGGCACGATGGACCGGCTATGACGCTCACCGACCAGCTGCCGGGCAGCGCCGACCCCGACACCCTCTTCGACGCGTTCGCCGGTTGGGCGCAGGAGCGTGGCCTCAGCCTCTATCCGCACCAGGAGGAGGCGCTGATCGAGATCGTCTCCGGGGCCAACCTGATCCTGAGCACTCCGACCGGTTCCGGCAAGAGCCTGGTCGCCGCGGGCGCCCACTTCGCGGCCCTGGCCGACGACCGGATCAGCTTCTACACCGCGCCGATCAAGGCCCTGGTCTCGGAGAAGTTCTTCGCGCTCTGCGAGATCTTCGGCGCCGAGAACGTCGGGATGCTGACCGGGGACGCCAGTGTCAACGAGGACGCGCCGATCATCTGTTGCACGGCGGAGATCCTCGCCAACATCGCGCTGCGGGACGGCGAGCGGGCCGACGTCGGCATGGTGATCATGGACGAGTTCCACTTCTACGCCGAGCCGGACCGGGGCTGGGCCTGGCAGGTGCCGCTGATCGAGCTGCCACAGGCGCAGTTCGTGCTGATGTCCGCCACGCTGGGCGACGTCACCCGGTTCGTCGACGACCTGACCCGGCGTACCGGGCGGCCGACGGCACTGGTCCGTAACGCCGAGCGGCCGGTCCCGCTGATGTTCTCGTACGCGATGACACCGCTGCACGAGACGCTGGAGGAGCTGCTCTCCACCCGGCAGGCGCCGATCTACGTCGTGCACTTCACCCAGGCAGCCGCACTCGAACGCGCGCAGGCGCTGATGAGCGTCAACGTCGCCACCCGGGCTGAGAAGGACATGATCGCCGAGGCGATCGGCAACTTCCGGTTCACCGCCGGCTTCGGGCGTACGCTGTCGCGGCTGGTCCGGCACGGCATCGGGGTGCACCACGCGGGGATGCTGCCGAAATACCGGCGGCTGGTGGAGACGCTGGCCCAGGCCGGGCTGCTCAAGGTCATCTGCGGCACCGACACCCTCGGGGTCGGGATCAACGTGCCGATCCGCACTGTCCTCTTCACCGGCCTGTCGAAGTACGACGGCGTCAAGACCCGGCTGCTCAAGGCGCGGGAGTTCCACCAGATCGCCGGCCGGGCCGGCCGGGCCGGCTTCGACACCATGGGCACGGTGGTGGTGCAGGCGCCGGAACACGTGATCGAGAACGAGAAGGCCCTGGCCAAGGCGGGCGACGACCCGAAGAAGCGGCGCAAGGTGGTCCGGAAGAAGCCGCCGGAGGGGTCGATCGGCTGGGGCCGGCCCACCTTCGACCGACTGGTCGAGGCCGAGCCGGAGCCGTTGACGTCGAGCTTCCAGGTCAGCCACGCGATGCTGCTCAACGTGATCAGCCGGCCGGGCGACGCCTTCGCCGCGATGCGGCACCTGCTGACCGACAACCACGAGGACCCCGCCGCGCAGCGCCGGCACATCCGGCGGGCGATCGCCATCTACCGGGCGCTGCTGGCCGGCGGCGTGGTGGAGCGGCTCGCCGAGCCGGACGAGCAGGGTCGACGGGTACGCCTCACCGTCGACCTCCAGCTCGACTTCGCGCTCAACCAGCCGCTCTCGCCGTTCGCGCTGGCCGCGATCGAGCTACTGGACACGGCGTCCCCGACCTACGCCCTGGACGTACTGTCGGTGATCGAGTCCACACTGGACAACCCGCGTCAGGTGCTCTCGGCCCAGCAGTTCAAGGCCCGGGGCGAGGCGGTCGCGGCGATGAAGGCCGACGGCATCGAGTACGAGGCCCGGCTCGAACTGCTCGACGAGGTGACCCACCCGAAGCCGCTCGCCGAGTTGCTGGACGCCGCCTACGAGATGTACCGGCGGGGGCACCCCTGGGTCGCCGACTACGAGCTGCGGCCGAAGTCGGTGGTCCGGGACATGTACGAGCGGGCGATGACCTTCGTCGAGTACGTCAACTTCTACGGCCTGTCCCGGTCCGAGGGGCTGGTGCTGCGCTACCTGGCGGACGCGTACAAGGCAGTGCGGCAGAGCGTGCCGGAGGACGCCAAGACCGAGGAACTGATCGACCTGATCGAGTGGCTCGGCGAGCTGGTCCGGCAGGTGGACTCCAGCCTGATCGACGAGTGGGAGCGGCTGCGCAACCCGGCCGACCCGGCCGCCGTGGTGGTGGACGACAAGCCGCCAGCCGTCACCGGCAACGTCCGCGCGTTCCGGGTACTGGTCCGCAACGCGCTGTTCCGCCGGGTGGAGTTGGCCGCCCTGCGTCGCTTCGACGAGCTGGGCGCGCTCGACGCCGAGGACGGCTGGGACGCCGACGCCTGGGCCGACGCGCTGGAGCCGTACTTCGAGGCGTACGACGAGATCGGCACCGGGCCGGCGGCGCGCGGGCCGGCGCTGCTGATGATCGAGCAGGGCCGGGACCGCTGGACGGTCCGGCAGATCCTCGACGACCCGGACGGCGACCACGACTGGGGAATCAGCGCGGAGGTCGACCTCGCCGCCTCCGACGCGGCGGGCACGGCGGTGCTCCGAGTGACCGAGGTCGGACAGCTCTGACGTCCCGCCGGCCCGGCGCGGCTACCTGGCGCCTTGCGGCCGCCTGGCCCGGGCGGTCCGGGCTCCTATCCTTGCCCGCATGACGATCACCGATCACGAGCTGGCCATCGCGGCGGCGCAGGCAGGGGCCGAGGTGGTGCGCTCGCACTACGGCACCGCGCTGGCCCGGTTCGCCAAGGGTCCGGGCGACTTCGCCACCGCCGCCGACGTCGAGGCGGAGCAGGCGATCCTGGCGGTACTGCGCGCCGCTCGCCCGGACGACACCGTGGTCGGTGAGGAGAGTGGCCGCACGGGATCCGCCGGGAACGGTCGGGAATGGCTGGTCGACCCGCTCTGCGGAACACTGAACTACGCCGCCCGCAGCATGCTGGTCGCGGTGAACGTCGCGCTGCGCTCCGGCCCGGAGACCACCGTGGCCGCCTCGGCCGACCCGTTCAGCGCGGAGGTGTTCTGGACCGACGGCACCCGGGCCCGGGTACGCCACGACGGCGTGGACGCCGAACTCCAGCCGTCGGCCGACTCGTGGTTGGTGGACGTCAACCTGGATCCGCCGTTCCCGAACGATCCCGCCTTCCGCGCGGTACGCCTGCTCGCCGACCGGGGGTTCGCGGAGCGGTTCCGCCCACGCGTGATCTCCAGCACCCTCGCGGTGGCCTGGGTCGCGGCCGGTCGGCGGGCCGGGTACGTGACCGACGGCCACCTGCGGGACAGCGTGCACTTCGCCAGCGGGATCGCCCTGTGCCGGGCCGCCGGCTGTGTGGTCACCGGCCTGCACGGGCAGCCGCTGCACACTGGGGTGGGCGGCCTCGTCGTGGCGGCCGACGAACAGACCCACGCCGCCCTGCTGACAGTGGTCGAGAAGCAGTTCCCGGCATAGCTGCCGGGCACTCGCAAGTCCAGTTGTCACACCCCGCTCACCCGACGGTGCCGAGTTCAGTGGCGATGAGGCGTCGCAAGGCGGCGCTGGCGGGCGGGCCCCAGGTGGCCTTGCCGCCGGGGCCGCTGTCGTTGCCGACGAAAATGCAGCCGAGGGCGCGCCACACCGCCCAGCCGCGCGCGCGTCGCAGGGTCGCGGTATCCAGGGTTGGCTGGTAGGCCGCGTGGAAGCGGTCGATGGCGCCATCCGGTAGCAGGATCCACCCGGCCGCGAGGTCACATGCCGGGTCACCGGCGCAGAGGTCACCGAAGTCGATCACGCCGCAAAAGGAGCCGTCGGCAGTGAGGACGTTGGCCGGGTGCAGGTCCGCATGGATCCACAGTGCCGGACCAGTCCATTCAGGCGCGGTGACCGCGTCGCGCCAGACGGCGTTGACGGCGTCGAAGTCACGGATCAGCCCTCGCTCGGCAGCGGAGGCGAGCCCCTTGGCGACCTCCTCTGCGCGGTCGACCAGCGGGCCGCCGCGGTCCCGGCCGGCGGGCGCGCCGTCAGGGGCAGGTTGGTGAAGAGCCGTCAGGAAAGCGGCCAAGGACTCGGCCGCGTCCGCTGCGCGCGTGACCGGGGTGCGGTCTGCTGGTGTGCCCGGAACCCAGGTGGTGATGAGCCATGGCCGAGGGAACCGTTCGGAGGGCTCGCCGATTCGCTGCGGGACGGGGACCGGCAGCGGAAGGCGCGGGGCCAGCATGGGCACCCAGGTGTGCTCCTTGCGCAGCAGTGCGTCCGAGTCCCGGGTCGCCCAGGGCAGCCGGACGGCGAGGTCGTCGCCGAGCCGCCACAGTTGATTGTCCCAGCCACGCGCGCCTAGGCGGACCGGGCGATCGGCGAGGTCGGGGTGCTGGTCACGCACCAGATTCCGGACCAGTTCCGCAGTGATCTCGATCTCAGCGTGGGACATGCGGACGAACTGTAGTCGCAGCGCCCGTAGGCGGAGGCTCCCCTCGGAGCTACTTGGCACTCTCGTTGCCCGTGCACCGAGTCCGTACGCCTTCGATGGCAAGTGTGACCAGTCGGTCGACGTCAGCCGCGCTGTCAGGCTCGGGTTCTGCGGCCAGGGCGATTGCGCTGACAAGCTTGAGTAGGTCGGCGGTGGTGACATCCGGGCGTACGCTGCCCGCGCGGCGCGCGCGGACGAGTAGCGCGTCGCCGGCATCCATGATCATCGTGTGGCAGGTGGCACCGAGCGTGGGATCGCCGCCAGGAGTTCCAGACATGATCGCTGTCGCGAGGCCACGGTTGGCTGTCGCGTGTGTGCCGACGGCTCGCAGCCACGTAGTCAGCGCGGGCCAGGGGTCGAGACTGTTGGCAAGGTCGTGGGCCTTGGCGCAAAGGGCCTCCACCCGGTCTCGGAAGACCGCCTCCAGTAGCGCCTGGCGCGAGGGGAAGTGCCGGTGCAACGTAGCGGAACCGACTCCGGCCTGGCGGGCGATCTCCTCCAGCGACGCCTGGGCGCCGTGCGCGGCGACGATGGCTCCCGCCGCGCCGAGGATCCGCTCGTAGTTGCGGCGTGCGTCAGCCCGCATGGGGCGCCCGGCCAGGGGTGGTGTTGCGCCGTCCGTGGGCACGGGGCCTCCAGCGACTTGCAAAGTGGGGTGGGCCCCCATATCGTAGCCCAACACAAACGGGGGGCCACCCCGTTTTTCCAGGCTGGCGACCCCGTCCCCTCGTAGCTCAGGAGCAAAAGATGGATACAACAGACAAAGCCATTGTTGTGGTAGGTGCGACCGGCTTGCAGGGCCGCGCCGTGACGAAACACCTGCTCAACAACGGCTGGCCGGTACGGGCTCTCACCCGCAATCCGGACAGCGCCTCGGCGCGGGCTCTGGCTGACATCGGCGCCCGGATCGTCCGCGCCGAGATGGCGGACGTCGCCTCCCTAATCGCCGCGGCGGAGGGCGCGTACGGCGTGTTCAGCGTCCAGCCGACAGTCGGCTCGCCCGGCACCGCGCCGGGGTTCACCGCCGACGACGAGATCCGGTGGGGCGTCAACGTCGCCGAGGCCGCGCACGCCGCCGGAGTCGCGCACTTCGTCTTCACCTCCGTCGCCGGTGCGGGCCGTCACGACGGCGAGAAGGTGCCGCAGAACCTGGTGAGCAAATGGCGGATCGAGCAGCACATCGCGGAACTCGGCCTGCCGGCGACGATTCTGCGGCCGGTGTCCTTCATGGAGAACTACACGGGCGGATACCACCTGCACAACAGCGCCGTGACCGCCGCGTTCGAGTCCGATGTCCCACAGCAGGTCATGGCCGTCGACGACGTCGGCGTGCTCACCGCGCTCGTCTTTGCCCAGCCGACGGACTGGATCGGGCGCGCGATCGACCTGGCCGGCGACGAGCTGACACCAGTACAGATCGCGGCGGCCATCTCCGAAGCCATCGGCCGCCCGCTGCCGTACGTGCAGATTCCGATCGACGCCATCCGGCAGATCGGCGAGGAATTCGCGTACGGGTACGAGTGGCTCAACACGCTCGGCTACCGAGCCGACATCTCCGGTGCACGCCGGATCCACCCCAACCTCATGGACCTCCGCACCTGGCTGACCGTCACCGGAGCGGCCCAGATCAGCACGTTCCTCGCCACCCAGGACGGCAGCGGACAGCACGCGTGAGCAACCAGAAGGCAGTCCTCGGGCGAATCGGGATCTGGGCCGGCCACCTTGACAACTACCCCGCCGCCACGCTCCGCAGCGCCGCCAGAACGATCGAGGATCTCGGCTACGGCACGCTGTGGTTCCCCGAGACGACTGGCCGGGAGGCGATGGCACAGGCCGCGATCTTGCTATCGGCCACCCAGCGGATCGTGGTGGCGGCAGGTGCCGCCGACATCTACGCCCGCGACGCGGTCACCACCGCAGCCGCGCAACGCACCCTCGACGAGGCGTACCCCGGACGATTCCTGCTCGGGCTCTGGGAAAGCCATCCGAGCCTCGCCGAGGACGTCCGTGGTCATCGCTTCGGCCCGCCGGTGACGACCATGCGCACCTACCTCGATGCGATGGATGCCGCTCCGTTCCGGATGCCGACAGCCTCCGCCCGACCGCGACGGGTGCTCGCCGCGTTGGGACCCGAAATGCTCACGCTCGCGGGCGAACGCGCCTGGGGCGCGCACCCGCTGGGCTTGCCTGTCGCGCACACCGCGAACGCGAGAGCTGTACTGGGCCCGGACGCGTTGCTGGCCGTCGCCCAACTCGTCATCCTGGACCCGACCCGTTCGAACTTGGCCGAACTGGCCCGCTCGTACGCCGCCGCGACCGTGCCCAACCGTCGCCCGCTGCTGCGTGAACTGGGTTTCGAGGAAGCGGAGATCGACTCCCTGAGTGACCGGCTCGTCAATGCGATCGTGGCCTGCGGGACTGTAGACGAGATCGCACAGCGGGTCGGTCAACACCTCGACGCCGGCGCCGATCACGTAAGTCTCTACGTGGTCACGCCCACACCCGAGACTCCGCCCCTACCGCAATGGCGGGAACTCGCCGCTCAACTCTCGGTCGGATAGGCAACCTCGGCGTCAGACCAGTCCGGCTTAGTCTGCTTCCGGGTGACTTGGCGTCAAAGCCCCAAACGTCGGCCTTCACGTACTTCATCATCCCGGCCGTCGTACCCGTCGATCGGAAGCCCGAGGAGGTCGGCCAGGGTCGGCTCCGGGGCTTGGGCCAGCGGCAGTGGAACCTGGCACCGTACCGCTGGCCACCCTTGAGCGGTCGTGGCCACGCCGTTGGCCAACTTCCCGCGGACTGGCCACCTTTGGCCAGACCGGACAGGCGATACGACCCTTTTGGGCTGGGCGGAGCGGCAGAAATCAATTAGAATGTGTGTACTAAAACGGCTTCTGAACTGGGAGGACAGCCGTGCCAGAGTCTGTCGCCACCGCGCCTACTGCCGCCCCCCTCCCCTACGCCACCCTGCTCGCCTTCACCCGCTACGTCGACCGCACCGGCCCGGCCAAGGCGACGTTCGTCGGCGGCCTGCGCAAGCAGCGCGCAAGCCGCTCCGGCTTCAACCCACACGGGCAGCTCGTCAAGGCACTCAAGACCGACATCGCGTTCCGGACCGGGGGCCGCCACCTGGCCGAGATCGCCGGCGTGGTCAAGCCGCGCTGGCGCCCGCTCTACGAGGCGCTGGTCCCGGGCGCGGTGAGCTACCTGCACTCGCTCGGCGACCTGTCGACGGTCGAGCTCGCCCAGACGCACGACGCGCTCGGGATGGTCGGCGACCTGCCGGTGAAGGTCAACCCGCACCTCGGCCTGCGCTACGACGACGGCCGGCGGGAGGCCGTCCGGCTGCACTTCGACGAACAGCCACCGAGCCAGGAGGCACTGCTGGCCACCCTGCACCTGATGGGCCGGCAGATGGACCAGGTGCTGCCCGGTGCCGAGCCGGTGCTGGTCGACGTACGCCGGGGCGTCGCACACCACTGGGACGCCGCCGTCCGCCCCGACCAGGTCGAACGCTGGCTTGCCGGCGAGGCGGCCGCCTTCACCGCCATCTGGTCCACCGCCGCCTGACCGAGGCGTGGATCGCGCTGTGTCCCGGAAGTAGTGCTGTCGGCCAGCCGTGGGTTCCGCGGTTCGCTGAAGTAGCGCGACCTTGAGGCCGGACCCTGCCCCGGTGTGCCGGGCACGCCGGGGCAGCTTCGTCCAGTCAGATCGTCAGTGACCAACCGTCCAGGCGACCGCCGTACGGGGCCGCCGCGTCCTGGACCCGCAGCCGCCAGCTGCCGTTGCGGGCCTCCGACGAGAGGTTCACCAGGTAGACCTCGTTGATCGGTGATCCACCGGCCACCCGGTTGCGCACCAGGTAGGAGCTACCGTCCGGGGCGACCAGCCGCAGCACGAGGTCGGCGACCCGGCCGTGCGAGATCCGCACGGCGATCGCGCTGGTCGTCGAGGCATTGCCCGAGCAGCCGGCGAGGGTGATCGGGCTCTGCACCGTACCGAGGTCCGGAATGGCCACCCCGGTGGCGGTGCTGCCGGCACAGGCCGTCGGTGTGCCGGCGGTCAGGTTCAGCGTCCAGGTGTCGAGCTGGCCGACGTCCAGAGGTGCCGCGTCCTGCACCCGCAGCCGCCACCGGCCGTTCGCCGTCTCGCTGGACAGGTTGACCCGGAAGGTCTGGTCTATGTTGTCCTCACCGCCGCCCGTCCGGTTCTGCAGCACGTACGCGCTGCCGTCCGGCGCCACCAGGCTGACCACCAGGTCGGCGCGGAATGTGTGCAGGATCCGCACCCGCACGGTGCTCGACGCCGACGCCCGGCCGGGGCAACCGGAGATGGTCACCCCGCTCTCCACCGTCGACAGGTCCGGGATCCCGACGTCGGTGTTGTTGGTGCCGGTGCAGCCGCCGGGGTTCGTGACGGTCAGCGTGTACCGGGCGATCCGGGTGGCGTACGGGCCGGTGCCGGTGACCGTCACCGGGTAGCTTCCGGGCAGTGCCGCCGAGCCGACCCGGATCGTCAGCACCGACGACCGGCCGGCGACGACGGAGGCCGGGCTGAACGTGGCAGTGGTACCCCTCGGCAGTCCGGCGGCGGTCAGCGCGACCGTCTGGGCCGACCCGGCGGTGACCCGGGTGCTCACCGTCGCGGTGACCGCGCCGCCCGGTCCGGCCGAGCCGCTGCCCGGGGTGACCGCGAGGGCGAAGTCGTGGGTGGGCGGCGGCACGTCGGCGACGTAGAGCAGGACGTTCGGCGAGCCGGGGCCGGGATTGGTGACCAGTCCGGGGGTGCCGCTGCCGACCAGCAGGTCCCGCACCTGCTGCGGGGTGTACGACGGATTCTGCGCCAGCACGAGCGCGGCGGCCCCGGCCACGTGTGGTGAGGCCATCGAGGTGCCGTCCGCCGCCCCGCTGGAGGTGTCGGTGGCGATGGTGGACGAGACGATCGCCACCCCGGGAGCGAAGATGTCGACGCAGGTGCCGTAGTTGGAGAAGCTGGCCCGGGCGTCGGTACGGCCGGGGCCGCCCTGGAAGCCGCCGGTGGCCGCCACGGTGATCGCGGCGGGGACGCTCGCCGGTGAGCCGCCGCAGGCGTCCACGTTCTCGTTGCCGGCCGCCACGGCGTAGCTGACGCCGTCGGCGATCGAGTTCGCCACCGCCGTGTTGGCGGCGCTGTTCGCCGGCCCGCCGAGGCTCATGTTCGCCACCGCGCGCTCGCCGGGGTCGTGGTCGCCGGTGACCCAGTCGACGCCGGCGATCACCTGTGCGTAGGTGCCGCTGCCGGAGCAGTCCAGCACCCGTACCGCGACCAGGGTCACGCCCTTGGCGACCCCGTACTCGGCGCCGCCGACGGTGCCGGCGACGTGGGTGCCGTGCCCCTGGCAGTCGCTGGCGGGTCCGCCGTCGATCGCGTCGAAGCCGGAGACCGCCCGGCCGCCGAAGGTCTGGTGGGTGAGCCGGATCCCGGTGTCGATGACGTAGGCCCGGATCCCGCTGCCGGTGCTCGGATAGGTGTAGCTGTTGTCCAGCGCCAGCGGGCGCCGGTCGATCCGGTCGAGACCCCAGGAGGGGGTCGGGGTCTGCGTACCGGTGAGCCGGACCCGGTGGTTCTGTTCGACGTACGCCACCGACGGGTCGGTGGCGAGCCGGCGGGCGGCCTCGGCGGAGCCGGTGAACTCGAAGCCGCGCAGCGCGTGCCGGTAGGTGCGGGCCACCTTTCCGCCGGCCCGGGTGGCGAGTACGCCGGCCCGGTCGGTCACCGAGTCGGCGCTGACGGACGCCTCGTCCAGGACCACCAGATAGCTTCCGGTGACCGCGGTGGCGCCACCTGAATGCCGGATCGTGCCGCCGGCCGGTGCGGCGGCTGCCGGTGCCACCGCCGCCGTGCCGAGCAGCCCGGCGGTCACCGCGACGGCCAGTCCGGCGGCGAGTCTGCCCGTCCCCCGCTGACCTGATGTGCTGGCAATTCTCATCGCCATTCTTCTCCCCTCCTGCCGATGGCCCAGGGCTCGCGCGACGGTGCCGCGACGCCGCCCCGGAAAACGGCTAACGGGACACTACGAGGGGTATTTGAATCCTGGCGGACAGTAACTGACAGCAGGTCAGTCGGCATCTGGACCGGGCGCGGCCGTTACCTTTCGACGGCGGGAACTATCGGCGGAGGGTCAGGATCAGGTCGGCGACCAGCGCCGTCCAGCCGGCCTGGTGCCAGGCGCCCAGCCCGGCCCCGTTGTCGCCGTGGAAATACTCCGGAAAGGCGATCAGGTCCTTCCAGTCCGGATGGGTCTGGAAGAGTTCGGCGACGCCGTAGATCGGGCGGCGCCCCCAGGCGTCCGGCACGAAGAGCGCGATCAGCCGGGCGGAGAGGTCGTCGGCGATCTCGGTCAGCGTGTGCTTGTTCCCGGACCGGGTCGGGTACTCGACCAGCAGGTCGTCGCCGAAGAACGCCGCGTGGTCCCGGAGCGCGGAGATCAGCATGAAGTTGGTCGGCATCCAGATCGGGCCACGCCAGTTGGAGTTGCCGCCGAAGAGCCCGGAGGTCGACTCGGCCGGCTCGTAGCCGACGGTGAACTCCTGCCCACCCAACTCCACCGCGAACGGCTGCTCCAGATGCCGGCGGGAGAGCGTACGCAGCCCGTACGGGGAGAGGAACTCCTCCTCGTCCAGCATCCGGGCGAGCAGCCGGACCACCTGGTCCGGGCCGACCATGGAGAGCAGCCGCTGCTGCCGCCCGTCACCGCCGAGCCGGCGACCGCCGATCACCCGGGCGTACTCCGGCTTGTTGGCCAGGAACCAGCGCAGCCGGGCGGTCAACTCGGGCAGCCGGTTCAGCGTGACGGTGGTCAGCCGGGTGATCGCGGCCAGCGGCAGCAGCCCGACCACCGAACGCACCTTGAGCGGGGTACTGGTGCCGTCCGGCAGCCGCAGCACGTCGTAGAAGAAGCAGTCCTCCTCGTCCCAGAGTCCCTGCTCGTAGGCGGCCGCCGCGATGTACGCGAAGTGCTCGAAGAACTTCGTCGCGATGTCCGAGTACGTCGGGTCGTGCACCGCCAGGATCAGCGCCATGTCGAGCAGGTTCAGCGCGTACATGGCCATCCAGCCGGTGCCGTCGGACTGCTCCAGCACCCCGGCCACCGGCAGCGCGGCCGACCGGTCGAACGGACCGACGTTGTCCAGCCCGAGGAAGCCGCCCTCGAAGACGTTGTTGCCGCCGACGTCCTTGCGGTTGACCCACCAGGTGAAGTTGAGCAGCAGCTTGTGCATCATCCGGGCCAGGAAGTCGAAGTCCCGGCCACCGTCGATCTCGAAGACCTTCAGCGCCGCCCAGGCGTGCACCGGCGGGTTCACGTCACCGAACGCCCACTCGTACGCCGGGATCTGCCCGTTCGGGTGCAGGTACCACTCGCGGAGCAGCAACAGCAGTTGCGCCTTGGCGAAGCCGGGATCGACCCGGGCGATGGTGACGCAGTGGAACGCCAGGTCCCAGGCGGCGTACCAGGGATACTCCCAGGGGTCCGGCATCGAGATGACGTCGAAGCTGTTCATGTGCCGCCAGGAGCTGTTCCGGCCGTACCGGTGCCCGTCCGGCGGCGGCGCGGCGGCCGGGTCGCCGGTCAGCCACTGCTGCACGTCGAAGTGGTAGAACTGCTTGCCCCACATCAGCCCGGCGATCGCCTGCCGGGCCACCAGCACCTCCTGCGGGGAGGCGCCCTCCGGGATCAGCCGGGCGAAGAACTCGTCCGCCTCGGCGCGCCGGGCCGCCATCACCGCGTCGTGCTCCGCCCCGAGGTCGAGCGGGGGCGCGGGCTCGCTGGCCGGCGGCGGGGCGGTCCGGGTGAGCCGCAGCTTGATCATCGCCTCGCCCCGGGCCGGTACGTCCAGCACGTAGTGCAGCGCCCCCTTGGTGCCCACACCGGCCGGATTGACCGTGTCGGCGCCGTTCACCACGTGGTCGTTGATGCCGTCCTTCGGGTACGCGCTGCGTCCGGGCAGTCCCCACAGCCGCTCGGTGTTGGTCTCGTTGTCGCAGAGCAGCGCGGCCGGCTCACCGTCGCCTTCCAGCACGAGCTGGCCGAGCACCCAGTGCTCGCCGACCAGCCGGCCCGGGGTGCCGTGCAGCCTCGGCACCTGGTCGCGGCCGGGCAGCCCCCAGGACCAGGTGTTCCGGAACCAGAGGGTGGGCAGCACGTGCAGGGTGGCCGGCTCGTCGCCCCGGTTCGCCACGGTGACCGAGATGCACATGTCGGTCGGCGACGCCTTGGCGTAGTCGACGGTCACCGCCCAGTACCGGTCGTCGTCGAAGATGCCGGTGTCGACCAGCTCGTACTCCGGCTCGTCCCGGCCGCGCGCGGCGTTGACCGCGACCAGTTCGTCGTAGGGGAAGGCCGCCTGCGGATAGTGGTAGCGCCAGCGCATGAAGGAGTGCGTGGGCGTGGAGTCCAGGTACCACCAGTAGTCCTTGACGTCCTCGCCGTGGTTGCCGCCGTCGCCGCCGAGCCCGAACATCCGCTCCTTGAGGATCGGGTCCGCGCCGTTCCACAGCGCCAGGCCGAAGCAGAAGGTCTGCCACTCGTCGCAGATCCCGGCCATCCCGTCCTCGTTCCACCGGTAGGTCCGGGACCGGGCGTGGTCGTGCGGGAAGTAGTCCCAGGCGGTGCCGTGCTCGCTGTAGTCCTCCCGGACCGTGCCCCAGGCCCGCTCGGCCAGGTACGGTCCCCAGGCCCGCCACGGCTCCTCGCCGGCGTCGGCCTCGGCCAGCCGGGCACGCTCCGGATCCAGTCCGGCACGCTCCGCGTCCCGCCCGTCGCCCATTCGACTCCCGCCCGTCATCCGACCGATCCGCTACGGTCATCCTTCCGATCATTGTGATCGGTCCCGGCTCACCCGGCCAACGATCGCGGTGACCGTCACCACCGCCCGTGTGCGCCGGGTCACCGGAGCGGGCATCATGGGCGCCATGCTGCCGATCGAGTTCGGGCCGCGGGTCTGCGGTCACCTGGAGGCCGGCGTCGACCTGGAGTGGCTGGTCCCGGACGGCCTCGGCGGATACGCGATGGGCACGGTGGGCGGGCTGCGTACCCGGCGCTACCACGGACTGCTGATGGTGGCCGGACAGACCCCGGCGGACCGCCGGCTCGGGCTGGTCAGCCTGGACCCGGAGCTGATCCTGCCGTCCGGCGCGGTGGTCCGGCTCGGCACGCACGAGTGGCGCTCCGGCGACGTCGACCCGCGCGGCTTCGCGCTGCTGGAACGCTTCGACCTGGTCGACGGGCTGCCACGGTGGCGGTGGCGGATCGGCGACCTGGTGCTGGAGCGCGAGCTGGCGATGGCGCACGGCCGGTCCTGCCTGGCGGTCCGGCACCGGCTGGTCGCCGGCGGCCCGGCCCGGCTCGGCCTGGCCGCGGCGGTGACCTGGCGGGACGGCCACGGCGAGCGGCGGGCGGACGGGCCGGCACCGAAGGTGGAGCCGGCGGCCGGCGGAGCGGTGGTCGAGGACGCGTTCCGGCTGGCCGGGCCGGAGTGGGTGGCCGAGGGGCAGTGGTGGCACGGGGTGTATCACCGGGAAGAGGCGGCCCGGGGGCTCACCCCGGACGAGGACCTCTGGTACGCGGGCCGGTTCACCGGCGCGCTCGACCGCCCCGGAGACAGCGTCTCGGTGCTCGCCTGGGCCGGCGACCTGACCGAACAGCCGCCGCCGGCCGACGAGCTGATCGAGGCGGCCCGCCGGCGCAACCGCCGGGTGGTGGCGGCCGGCAGACCGGCGGACGCGGTGGCGGCGACGCTGACCCTGGCCGCCGACGCGTTCGTGGTCGGCACCGGCACCGGGCCGGACGTGGTGGCCGGCTATCCGTGGTTCGGCGCCTGGTCCCGGGACACCATGATCGGGTACGAGGGGCTGTTCCTCGGCACCGGCCGCGCGGACGAGGGCCGGGAACTGCTCCGGGCGTACGCGGGGACGCTCTCGGAGGGGATGCTGGCGAACACCGCCGACACCGGGCGGGTGGAGTACAACACGGTGGACGGGACGCTGTGGTTCCTGCACGCGGTGGCCCGGCACGTGGCGGTCGCCGGGGACACCGACCTCGCCGCCGAGCTGCTGCCGGCGCTGCGCGCGGTGGTCGACAACCATTTGCGGGGCACCCGGTACGGCATCGTGGCCGACCCGGCCGACGGGCTGCTCACCCAGGGCTGCCCCGGGGAGGCGTTGACCTGGATGGACGCCCGGGTGGACGGCGAACCGGTGACCCAGCGGGCGGGCAAGCCGGTCGAGGTGAACGCGCTCTGGGTCAACGGGCTGGCGGCGCTCGTCGAGCTGGCCGGGCGGCTCGGCCAGGACGCCGGTGCCGCCCCGGCCGCGCACCAGAGGGCCCGGGCGGCGTTCCGGCGCCGCTTCCCGGCCCCGAGCGGCTGGCTCTACGACCTGGTCGACGCCCCGCCGCCGGCCTATCCACGCGGCGCCGACGGCCGGCACGACGACGACCTGCTCCGGCCGAACCAGCTCCTCGCCTGGTCGCTGCCGTACGCGCCGCTCGACCCCGATCCGGCGGTGCTGCGCCGGATCGGCGCGGCCCTGCTTACCCCGCTCGGCCCGCGCAGTCTCGCCCCGGAGAGCCCCGGCTACGTGCAGCGGCACCGGGGCGGCCCCGCCGAGCGGGACGCCGGTTACCACCAGGGCACCGTCTGGCCCTGGCTGATCGGCCCGTACGCGGACGCCTGCCGCCGGGCCGGGCTCGATGTCGACGAACTGTTCGCCGGGCTGGCGGCGCACCTGCCCGAGTACGGGCTCGGCTCGGTGAGCGAGACCGCCGACGCGGTACCGCCGCACGGTGCCACCGGAGCGCCCTTCCAGGCCTGGTCGGTGGCGGAACTTCTACGGGTACGGCGGAACTGACCGAGCGGCGGAACTGACCGAGCGGCGTTACATGCCCGCAACGGCCACGTCTTCGCCGGTTTTCCCGCCACGGGCACTATGGGCACCGACCCAATGACGCGTAGGCACCCGTAACAGGTGTCTCTACGCGCCTGCCTGGGAATCAACTAAAAGGGGGCTGGGCCATGTCACCGAACGCCGAGGTCATCAACTTCCCCGCGGCCCGCCCGCTGAAGGTGCTCATCCTCTCCTGGGAGTACCCGCCGGTGCTGGTCGGCGGGCTCGGCCGGCACGTGCACGCGCTGGCCACCGCGCTGGCCGCCGCCGGGCACCAGGTCACGGTGGTCACCCGGCACGGCGAGGGCGCCCCGGTGGAGGCGTACGTCGATCGCGTGCACGTGCTGCGCGCCCCCGAGGACCCGGTCGGGTTCCCGCTGGCCACCCCGAGCCTGCTGGCCTGGACGATGGCCTTCAACCACACGCTGACCCGGACCGCGCTGCGGGCCGCCCGGACCGGCGACTACGACGTGATCCACGCCCACGACTGGCTGGTCGCGCACACCGCGATCACCCTCGCCGACCACCTGGACATCCCGCTGGTCACCACGATCCACGCCACCGAGGCGGGCCGGCACCAGGGCTGGCTGCCGGACGAGATGAACCGCACCATCCACTCGGTCGAGCACTGGCTCAGCCACGAGTCGCACCGGGTGATCACCTGCTCCGGCTACATGCGCGACCAGGTGAACGCCCTGTTCGGGCTCCCGGCCGGGCACGTCGAGGTGGTGCCGAACGGGGTCGACGATCGGGCCTGGTCGGCCCAGCCCCGGGCGGTCGCCGCCGCCCGCAAGCGGTACGCGGGGGCCGGGCCGCTGATCGGGTTCGCCGGCCGGCTGGTCTACGAGAAGGGCGTACAGCACCTGGTGCACGCCGTACCGAGGCTGCGGGAGCGGCACCCGGAACTGCGGGTGGTGATCGCCGGAGACGGGCCGTACCGGCAGGAGTTGCAGGACCAGGCCCACCGGCTCGGGCTGGACCGCACCGTACGGTTCGCCGGCTTCATGACCGAGCGGCAGTTGCCGGCGGTGCTGGCCGCCACCGACGCCACGGTGGTGCCGAGCCTCTACGAGCCGTTCGGGATGGTCGCCCTGGAGGCGGCCGCCGCCGGGGCGCCGCTGGCAGTCGCCGCCACCGGTGGGCTGGCCGAGATCGTCGAGCCGGGGGTCACCGGGGTGACCTTCCCGCACAGCGACCCGGAGGCGCTGGCCGGTGCGGTCGACTCGCTCCTCGGCGACGAGGTCTTCGCCCGCCGGGTGGCCCGCCGGGCCCGGACCATGGTCGCCGAACGGTACGGCTGGACGAGCATCGCCGCCCGCACCGCCGCCGTGTACGCCAGCGCGGCGAATGCCGGCCCGGCGCCGCGGACCCGGGCCGGGAGCGGGGCGGCGCGGATCGTCGTACCCGAGGGGAACCTGCTGGCCCTCCACGGCGCCGCCTGCTGACCCGCGCCGACACCGCCGGAGCCGCCGTCGGACGGGCCCGGCGGGTCGGGTGTTCGGCGATTCCGTGAATTCTTTTCGGATCAAGGTTGCCAGCAGTGCCGGCGCCGCCGGAATTGATGCGGGAGGCGACGCCGGCTCGCTATCGTGTACCGCGGGTAGCAGAGAGGGACACCGCCGGTGCACCAGGGACGGATCGCCGATCGTTACCTGCTGCTGCACACCATCGGCACCGGCGGGATGGGGCGGGTCTGGCTGGCCCACGACGAGACGCTGCACCGCCCGGTCGCGGTCAAGCAGGTGGTGCCGCCGGGCTGGATGACCCCGGACGAACGCGACGAGTTGCGCTACCGGACGCTGCGCGAGGCGCGCACCGCCGCCCGGCTCAACCACCCCAACGTGGTCCGGGTCTACGACGTGGTGCACGACGACGACTCCCCGTGGATCGTGATGGAGTACGTCCCGTCCCGCTCGGTCCAGCAGGTACTGGAGACGGACGGGCCGCTGTCGCCGGTGCGTACCGCCGAGGTCGGATTGGCGGTGCTGGCCGCGCTGCGCGCCGCGCACGCCTCCGGAGTACTGCACCGGGACGTCAAGCCGCACAACGTGCTGATCGCCGACGACGACGGCCGGGTGGTGCTCACCGACTTCGGACTGGCCACCGTGGACGGCGGGGACGGCGCGCTGACCCGGGACGGCGTGGTGCTCGGCTCGCCGCAGTACGTCTCGCCGGAGCGGGCCGCGGACGGCTCGTCCACCGTCGAGTCCGACCTCTGGTCCCTGGGCGCCACCCTGTACGCCGCGGTGGAGGGTCGGTCGCCGTACCGCCGTCCGACCACAATGGCCACCCTGACCGCGCTGGCGGTGGCGCCGCCGGATCCGACCCGACTGGCCGGTCCGCTCCGCCCCGTGCTGGCCGGGCTGCTCCGCCGCGACCCCCGGCAGCGGCTGACCGCCGACGAGGTCGAACGGCTGCTGCGCCGGATCACCGATCCGCCGCCCCGGTCCGGCCGGCATCCGTTCGCCCTGGCCCGCAGCCTCGCCCGGCGGCCACCGACCCCGCCGACCGCCGACCGGCCGGTTCCGGAGGAGGCCCCGGCCGACCCGCCGGTCGAGCGGCCGCAGCCGAGCCGTCGACGGCCGCCGAACCAGCGCCCGCAGCCCGACGAGCGACCGCAGCCGAACCAACGGGCTGCCGGGGACCAGTCGCCGCGACCGACCCACCGGGGCCGGCCGGACCAGTACGCCGCACCGGACCGCTCGATCAATCCGGCCGGTCCGGCCGGCGCGGGGGTTCCGGGCCGGGCCGGTGTGCCGGGGCGGGCCGGGGCGCGGCCGGAGCGGCAGCCGCACCCGGTATCGGGTGCGCGGCGCGGCCCGGAGCGGCAGCTGGACCACGACCGGCCGGAACCGCCGGGCCGGAACCGGCGTCGGCGGCGTCCCGGCGGGCGGGTCTGGCGGATCGCGGCCACCGCGCTGGCCCTGACCCTGCTGGCCGGGCTCGGCACCGAGTTGACGCTGCGGGCCAAGCGGGCCGGCGAGAGCCCGCCCGACACACCGGGTAGCCAGCCGATGGCCGAGGTGGTCGGCGCGTTCCCGTGCGCGCCGCCGCCGGAGCGGACCGTACCGGTGACTGCCGCGCCGCGCCCGCCGGAGGAACGCTTCGGACTCGTCGACAACTGGACCTGGTACACCGACGCGTCCGGGTTCCGGATCGCCGTGCCGATCGGCTGGCAGCGCTACACCGACGGCGGAGTGGTCTGCTTCCGGGAGCCGGTGGCCGGCACCGGGCGGATGCTCAGCATCGATCCGAGCACCCCGCCGACCCGGGACGGCGAGCGGTACTGGCTCGCGGAGGAGCGGCGGCTGACCGGCGCGGGCCTGCTGGCCGGGTACGAGCAGGTGGACATCGGGCCGCTGGACATCCGGGCCGGTGGGGCGATCTGGGAGTGCCGGTGGACCAACAAGCGCGGCGACCGGGTACACATCGCCCGGATGCTGATCAACACCTCGCCCGGCCGGGCGTACACCGTCTCCTGGCTGACCCGGGAGTTCGACTGGGGCGTGAACCAGAGCTACCTGCGGATGGTCCAGACCAGCTTCCGGCCGGTCGACTGAGCGGAGCCGTACCCGGGCCGGGCGACACGCCGGAGTCCACTTGCCGACACGGTTTCCCGGTGCCGCCGCGCCGCCCCGAGTGCCGCGGCACGTACCGGCGCACACCCCGGCTGACCTGGCCGGCGATCCGTTCCGGAGACGCGTTCGCGCACACCGGAACGATGCGGTGGATCCGACCGTGACGTCGGCGACACCACTGTGGATCAAACGGTGATTGCCTCGCGATCCCCGGTTTGACACAGTGTCGCCAGCCGTGAGGGATGTACCCGGGGGAGGATGCACGACGATGATGGGGCCATCCCATGCGCTGTCCGGTGCCGCGGTCTGGTTGGCCGGGTCCTGGGGGCTGGACTACTTCGCCGGCTACGAGCAGTCGCCGCTGGCGATCGCGGTCGGCACGGCGGTCTGCGCCGGCGGGGCGCTCTTCCCCGACCTCGACATGTCCGGCAAGGTCACCCGCAACCAGGGTGGTGCGACCGTCGCCCGTACGTTCGGCGTGGTGTCGCTCTTCTTCGCCGAGGTGATGGAGAAGATCTCCCTCGGCGTCTACCACGCCACCAAACTGAGCAAGGATCCGCACCGGAACAACGGCCACCGCACGTTGACCCACACGCTGCCGTTCACCTTCCTGGTCGGCTGGGGCACCACCGCGCTCTGCACCGCGTACGGCAAGTGGGCAGTGATCGGCATCCTCTTCTTCATGATCGGTCTGGCGCTGCGCGGGCTCTTCGACGAGTGGGCGAAGCGGGCCGGCTGGGTGATCGTGACGATCGTGTCGCTGGCGGCGGCGTACTTCACCTTCCTGCACCTGCCCGGCGACCGGGGCTATCCGATGCTGGGGCTGGCGGTCGGGGTCGGCTGCTTCGTGCACATCATGGGCGACATCATCACCAGCAACGGGGTGCCGATCCTCTGGCCGGTGCCGATCAAGCGGCGGATGTGGATGATGATCGGCATCCCGAACAAGATCGCCGTCAAGGTGGGCGGCAAGGTGGAGACGATCGTGCTGCGCGGTGCCTTCACGGTGATCTCGATCCTCTCCACACTCGGCCTGGTCGCACCCTCCGTACTCCGGCGGTTCAACATCGAGGTCTGAGCCGCCCGCGCCCGGTCCGGACTCCGGCGGTCCCGGATTACGGGTCAGAGTGCCGGGGCGAGTCCCACCAGGCGGGCGCTCTCGTCCCGGAGCCGGTCGCAGCGCGCGGCGCCGGTGGTGTGCGGTGCGGCGGCGCACCGGCCTCGATAGCGCACCGGAGGCGGCCGGCGACGGCCGCCTGAGCGGGTCGACCGGTGCGGATCGACCGGCTCGGGAGGTGGCCGGGCCACCGGTGCGTTCACGCCGACGGCCGCACGGATCCAGACTGCCCTGGACTCAGCCAGTGCCCTGAGCTCAGACGGGCGCCCTGGACTCACGGCGGCCTGGACTCAGCCGGCGGCCTGAACTCAGACGGCGACCCGCTGGGCCGGGACCGGGACGGTCAGCCCCCAGGCCGCGAGCAGTTCCGGGGTGTTCGCCCGGCTGCCGTCCGCCACCGTGTCACAGGCGATGTCGACGATCTCGTCCTTGTGGGCCATGAGGTACGGCCGGGCGCCGACGTCGGCGTTGGCCAGCGCCGCGATGCCGGGCCAGTGCCGGCGGCCGAAGAGCATGGGATAGCCGCGCAACCCCTCGTAGGTGGCGCAGACCAGGGCCTCCGGATAGGGCAGCGCCGCCACCCGGCGTACCGCCGCCTCGGTCAACCCCGGCATGTCCACCGGGACCACCACCACCGCCTCGACCCGCCGGTCCGGTACGGCCTCCAGCCCGAGCCGGATCGACGAGCCGATCCCGGTGCCCCAGGAGCGGTTCACCACCACGGTCGCCCCGGAGAGGTCGGCGGTGGCGCGTACCTGTTCGGCCGCGGCCCCGAGGACCACGACCAGCGGCCCGCAGCCGGCCGCACGCATCGTGTCGAGTACCTGGTTCACCAGGGGTCGCTCTCCCTGGTGCAGCAACGCCTCCGGGCCGCCGATCCGGCGTCCCCCGCCCGCGGCGATGATCATTCCTGCGATCCGACTCAGCGCCATCACCTTCCGCCGGTCGCGCGACCCCCGCCGCGCGCACAACGGTCCCAACGAGCGGGCGCCGCCCAGGTATCGGCACTAATCGGACTAATTCGCAACTATGCCGCATTTGCGTAACAGTCCACCACCGAGACGTCCAGCGGGAACCGCACCGGGGTCTCGCCGAACAGCAGCCGCCCGGCCTGCGCCGCCGCCTCGTGCACCAGCGCGGTCACCTGGTCGGCCTGCTCCGCCGGACAGTGCACCAGCACCTCGTCGTGCTGGAAGAAGACCAGCTCGGGACGGCCCGCCCCGGCCTCGGCGCCGAGCCCGGTCAACCCGTTGCGCAGCCCGGCGAGCAGGGTCAGCGCCCACTCCGCCGCCGTCGCCTGGATGACGAAGTTGCGGGTGAACCGGCCCCGGGCCCGCGCGGCGGCCCGGGCCCGCGGCCCGAACGGGTCGACCGCGGCCGACTCCACCACCGGCCCCTCGCCCTCCTCCGACTCCCGCACCGAGACCGAGGCGGGTGGACAGGTACGCCCCAGCCAGGACCGGACCAGCCCGCCACCCTCGCCGGTCCGGGCCGCCGCCTCGACGTACTCGAAGGCGGTCGGATAGCTGCGGCGCAGCACCGCCAGCGCGGGGATCGCCTCGCCACCGGTCTGGCCGTACATCGCGCCGAGCAGGGCCAGCTTGGCCCGGGCCCGGTCACCTCCGAAGCTCTCCCGGGCCAGCGCGGTGTAGAGGTCACCCGCGCCACCGGCGGCGGCGAGCCGGGCGTCCCCGGAGACCGCCGCCAGCACCCGGGGCTCCAACTGGCCGGCGTCGGCGACCACGAACCGCCAGCCCGGATCCGCCAGCACCGCCCGCCGGACCACCTTCGGGATCTGCAACGCGCCGCCACCCCGGGTCGCCCACCGCCCGGACACCACTCCGGCCGGCACGTACTCCGGACGGAACCGGCCGTCCCGGACCCAGGCGTCCCGCCAGGTCCAGCCGTGCGCCGTCCAGATCCGGTAGAGCTCCTTGTATTCGAGCAGCAGCGGAACCGCCGGATGGTCGATCCCGCGCAGCACCCAGGCCCGGGTGCTGGGCAGGTCGTGGCCGGCCCGGGCGAAGGCCCGGAGCAGCTCGGCGGGCGACTCGGCGTGCAGGTGGCGTACCCCGAAGGCGGCCGCGATCCGCGCGGAGAGCTCCGCCAGCCGGCGCGGCGGCCCGCCCACCGGCGACGGCTCGCCGAGCAGGTCGACCAGGAGCGCGTCGTGCACGTCGGCCCGCCACGGCAGTCCCGCCGCGCCCATCTCGACGGCGATCAGCGCACCCGCCGACTCGGCCGCGACCAGCAGCCGGAACCGCCCGGGATGCGGCGTCGCCGCGATCCGGGCCTGCTGGTCGGCGTAGACCCGGAGCAGCGCGTCGAGGCCGAGTGGCGGCGGCCCGGGCGCCACGTCGAAGAGCGCGGCCTGGCCGTCGCCGGGCGGTGCGGCGGCCCGGGGCGGCGGATCGGCCGGCACCGGCGCACCGGTCAGCCGGGCGAACGCGGCGGCCAGGCCGCGCGGCTCGCCCCAGCGCCCGTCCTGGCCGAGCAGCAGTGCCTCGGTCAACTCGACGTCGTGGCAGCGCTCCACCCGGACGCCCCGGCGCAGCAGCCCTGGATAGATCGCGGCGGTGGAGGCCCAGACCCAGCGCGGCGGGTCGAGCCGCTCCCGGGCGGTGATCGCCGCGCCGAGGTCGGGGACCCGTTCGGCAGGGCCGGCGGGCCGGCCGTCCGGATGCAGCGGCGCGAGCCGGCCCCCGTCGCCCTCCTCGTCCCGCACCACCGCCACCAGCACGCCGACGATTCTGCCCGCCCCGACCGACATCCCCGGCGGCCCGGGTGAGCTCGGGCCGGGCCGCCGCTACCCGGCGGGCCGCAGCCAGCGACGGACGGCATGCCGGGATAGCGGCGATGGCACCCCATAGACTGAACCTTTTTCAACCTGGACCGCGCGGCGCTCACGCACCGCGTCCGACCTTGCGGTCCGCCGGACCGCAAGGGGAGGTTGAAAAAGGTTCACTTGTTATGCCTGATTGCCCAGAAAGCGCATCGCCGAATTGTCCGGGTGCAGCCGGAACTCCGCCGATCATGGGCCGGTCAGCGGCATCCCGGCGGCACGAGGACGCCGCGCGGCACGCTCCGGCGAGCCACCGACGTGGCACGACTCCAGCGGTCAACCCGAGCGGCGCGCTGGCCGGACTGACCCGAAACCTGCCGGTACGCCCCCTCCGGGCTGCTGGTGACCTACCTCATAAAGCGATACGCTGAGTCCTTCAGAATCAGCCCCATCGTGATTGAGCGGGGGAGCCTCAGCCGAGGCGGTGCGTGCTGGTGCCCCTAGACGCCGCCCTCCAGGAGGTTCGACAGGAGGGCACAGGGTGTCACAGGAGCGGCCGACTGAGTGGGACGTCCCACTGGGCGACCGAACCCTCGCCGTCGAGACCTCGGGGGACGCGAACGGGTTTCCCGTTTTCCTGATGCACGGAATGCCCGGCAGCCGCAGTGGCCCGAAACCCCGGAGCATGATCCTCCACCTGCTCGGCATCCGGTTGATCTGCTATGACCGGCCCGGCTACGGCAGATCCACCCGCCACCCCGGGCGCCGGGTCGTCGACGCCGCACTGGACGTGCAGGCGGTGGCCGATCATCTTGAGCTGGACGAGTTCGCTGTCGTGGGCCGGTCCGGCGGCGGACCGCACGCCCTCGCCTGCGCCGCCAGCGACCTGTTCACCGGCCGGCTGACCCGGGTCGCGGTGCTGGTCTCCCCGGCACCCTCCGACGCGGCCGGCCTGGACTGGTACGACGGGATGGCTCCCTCCAACGTCCAGGCGTACCGGGAGGCGACGTCCGACCGACGCAGACTGATCGAGTCGCTGACCATCCGGGCCGACCGCACCCGGCGGGACCCGTCGAGCGTCGTCAACTTCATCGACGGCGAGTTGAGCGCCGCCGATCGCAACGTGGTCGAGGATGTCGCACTGCGCCGGCTGCTGACCGAGAGCTACGCGGAGGCGGTGCGGTTCGGCGCCGACGGGTGGATCGACGACGCGCTGGCGCTCAGCCGGGACTGGGGCTTCGACCTCTCATCGATCAAGGTGCCGGTCCGGCTCTGGCACGGTGCCGAGGACAACTTCTCGCCGGTCGCGCACACCCGGTGGCTCCAGTCGCAGATCCCACACGCGGAGGTCGATGTGCAACCCGGGGTGGGACATTTCGCCGCCGTGCAGATCCTGCCGGACATCCTCGCCTGGCTCGCCCTCCCCGAGCCGGAACTGGTCGACCTCGGCCGGGGCGGTCCAGCCTGACCCGAGCGGCCCACGGCCCGGCCGGGCGGGGTCCGACACCCCTTCCGCGACCGGTGACCGGCGACCGCAGATCAGATCGGTGTCGATCCCGCACCCCGTCGGGCAGGGCCGCCGATCAGAACGGGTGCGGATCCAGCACCCGGTCGAGCAGCGTCCGCCGCCCCAGCGTCCGCACGTCCGGATGGCTACTGCCGAGCCGCTCGGTCAACTCCGCCAGGGCCGCCTCGAACTCCTCCGAGCCGGAGTCCGGCTCCCGCAGGTTGCGGATCAGGGCCAGGTTGGCCGCACCGCGCAGCGTGTCCGGGTGCTCGGGGAGGAGCGCCGTACGCATCACCTTGTGCAGGTTCTCCACCAACTCGAGCGCACCCGGGAGATCACCGGTCTCGGCCTTGCCGACCGCCAGGTTCATCTGGGCGGCGAGCAGGAACGGATGCTCCGGGTGCAGCATCTCGGCCAGTCCGCTCACGGCCGCCTGCGCCGACCTGCGGGCGGCCTCCCGGTCGCCGCGCGCCCGGGCCGCCACCGACAGGTTGTTCTCGCAGATCAGCATGTGCGGGTGGCGGGTGTCGAGCAGCTCCTGGTAAGCCGCCTGCACCGCTCGCAACTCCTCCTCCGCCTCGGCGACCTGGTGCAACGCCAGCCGGTTCGTCGCCCGGCTCAGCCGGGCCGCCAGCGTGTCGGGACTGTCGTCGCCGAACGTCATCCGCAACATGTCGTACGCGGCGTCGAGCAGCCGGCCCGCCTCGACCGCCTGGCCGACCGTCCGCAGCGCCACCGCCAGGTTCACCTGTGCGGTCAGCGTGGCCAGCGCGTTCGGCCCGGACAGGCTCCGGTAGCCCGCCAGAGCCTCCTGCGACTGGCTCAGCGACCGCTGGTAGTCGCCGGTCTCCCTGAGGTCACGGGCCAGGTTGACGGCGGAACCAAGCGTCCAGTGGTTGTTGCGGCCCAGCATTACCCGGCGCCGCTCGAACACCTGGTCGTCGAGGCGCTGCGCCTCCCTGATGTTGCCGGCCAGCCGCATCGAGGCGGCCAGGTTGTTCAGCGCGGTGAGCGTACGCGGAAAGTCCTCGCCGAAGTCGCGCGACCACATCCGATGGGTCTGCTGGTCCAAGGCCAGCGCCTCGCCGTACCGGCCCAGACCACGCAGGTCACCGGCAAGGCCACCGGCGGTCATCAGCGCGTCGGCGTGCGTCTCGCCGAGCAGTTCCCGCTGCTCGGCGAGGGTCATCTCGTCGTACGCGTGGGCGTCCTTGAAGTGGCCCTGGGAGCGCAGGATGTTACCGAAGTTGAACCGCAACCGCAGCAGTGGCGGACGGAGCATCTCGGGTACGGCCGGATCGGTGCTCTCCTCGATCCGGGCGGTCCACGCCGCCAGGATCCGCTCGGCCAGCTCGCGGGCCTGGTGGAGTACGCCGCGCAGCCAGATGTAGCGGACCCGCTCGACCAGCAGATCCAGCACGGCCGGGTCGTCGGAGTCGAGCGCCGCCTGCATGGCCTCCTCGGACTCCTCCAGGTGCGGCCAGAGTAGCTGGAAGCGGTCCCAGTTCTCTGCCACGTCGACATCGCTGTCCGGCCGGGCCGCGGCCAGGGCACTGATCACCTGCTGCCGGATGCTCTGCTGCTCCTGGCCGGTCATCCGTCGCTGGACGGCGTCCCGCAGCAACCGGTGCAGCTCGATCTGCTGGGCGCGGGTGTCGAGCCGCAGCAGCGCCAACCGGTTGGTCCGCTGGATCAGCTTCGCGGCGCCCGACCGGCTCGGCACCGACGGATCGGCCTGCCGCAGCAGCTCCCCGATGCCCTTGCTGTTGAGCAGCTCGATGGAGACCTTCACCGACAGCACCGAACAGATTTCCAGCAGCCGGTAGGCGCCCGGCGAGTCCTGCTTGAGCCGGTCCAGGGACGGGCCCCAGGTGTCCAGTGAGGTGCCCTGCTCGGCCAGCTGCACGAGGTAGTCGTCCACCGTGATGCCACTGTCGGCGAGGTAGGCACCGGCGGGGGCCAGCGCGATCGGCAGGTCACCGAGCGCCTCGGCGACCCGGTCGGCGTCCCGGTGGGAGATGTCGGGCGCCCGGCGCTGGAGCTGCTCGATGCTCTCGGCCCGGCTGAACGGGCTGATCTCGATCGTCTCCGCGCCCTCCTCCCAGGTCTTCTCCCGGGCGGTGATGATGATGTGGCCCCGACCGCCCTGCGGCAGGAAGTCCTCGATCTCGCGGTAGTCGGCGACGTTGTCGAAGACCAGCAGCCAGCGCGGGTACCGGTCGCCGCGGACCAGCGTGTCGAGCACCTGGCGAATGGCGGCCGGGACGTTCGCCTGCTCCGGCAGGCCCATCCGCTCACCGAGCTCGACCAGCTGGGTGTCGATGAAGATCTGCGGATCGGCCTCGATCCAGAACACCAGGTCGTACGCCGTCCGGAACCGGTGGACGTACTCCAGGGCGATCTGGCTCTTGCCGACCCCGCCCATCCCGTGCAGCGCGACCAGCGAGTAACCGCGGCTGGTGCCGGAACGGAGCAGTTGCCGCAGCGTGCGCAGATTCTCGTCCCGCCCGGTGAACTGCACGTTGGCCACCGGCGTCTTCTGCAACTCCGGTCCGGCGCCCGGATAGCGGGCCACGGTCGCCGCGTTGGCGTCGTCGGCGGCCGACGCCACCCGCCCGACCAGCCGCAGCAGGCTCGCCACCGCGTCGCCCGCCTTCGTGACCCCGGTCAGGAAGACCGACGTTTCGGGCAGGAACTCGGGCAGCGACCTGACGTCGTCGACGTACACCGCGAGCGGGGCACCCGAACCGGGGGTCTCCGCCGGTGGCAGGGAGTCCAGCGCGCTCTCCGCGTAGGCGGTCGAGACGATGGTCAGCGTCCGGATCGGCGAGCTGTCCCGGCCCGGGCTCCCCTCCCTCGACCAGACGTCGACGGCGCCGATCCCGGCCGGTCCGAGTACCCGCTCGATCCACTCCGCCCAGACCTGGTCCTTCGGCGAGTACCGCAGCAGGATCTCGCCCTGCGGCAGGAACCTCTTGCGCTCGAACTGGGACCGCAACTGGTCCCGCAGGACGTCCTCCATCCGGGGCAGCGACCGGACCTGGCCCTCCGTGATGGCCGCGGTCAGCCGCTCGTACGCCGAGAGCATCGCCCGGTCGGTGCCGAACGTCGCCAGCGTCTCCTCGTACGCGTAGTAGGCCACATAGGGGACCTCGACCTCGGCCCAGTAGTCACGCCGGTCGGCCTCGGTCAGCCCGGCGGGCAGGCCCGCGAACCGGTGCATGGCGAGCGCGCGGCCGGCGTTGGCCTTGTCCTGTTCGGCCGGGTCGACCCGCATCGGAGCCGGCAGCACCCGGATCCGCCGGTTGACGTACCGCTTGGTGACGTCCCGGGCGACCCGCGCCGCGCCCTCGATTCCCTGGTCGCTGAGGGTGAAGCAGTCGACCAACACGTCCGGCAGGTGGATGGTGCAGATGCTCGCCACGTCGCTCAGCCCGGTCCGGCTGTCGATCAGCGTGTAGTCGTAGTTGCGCCGCATATCCTCGCGCAGCGCGTCGATGAACGCCGCCCCACCCAGTCCGTCGTAGAAGACGTCCCAGTCCAGGCCGCTGATCCCGGCGGCGTAGTCCTGGTTCTGCCGGCCCGCCGAGAGGAAGTCGAGGCTGCCCCCGCCGGGGAAGGTGTAGTTCAGCGAGAAGGCGAAGTGTTGTACCCGGGCGAACTCCGCCTCCCAGCCCGCGGGCAGGAACCGGATCTTCGGTACGCCGTCGGCGTCCTTCGCCGAGGCCTGGGTCTCGAACCCGCGGATCATGTCGATGACCCCGCCGGTGCCGACCAGCACGCTCAGGTCGATGAACGGGTGATAGAACCGGTGCAGGCCGGGCGATTCCAGATCCCAGTCCGCGACCAGGACCTTCTTGCCGTTCGCGGCGAGGATCCAGGCCACGTTGGCCAGTGCCATGGTCCGGCCGGTGCCACCCTTGAACGAGTAGAACGTGACCACCTGGCCGTTGCGTTCGTCAGTCATCGTTCCTCTTCCGTGCCTGCGGGGATATCGCCCGGCGGTTCGGGGCGGCCGAGCTGTGGGCGCCGGACCCGGGGCCGGTCCGGCGGAAGGACGGGAGCGTTCTTGAGGTACTGCCGGCGTGCCTCGGTCACCAGCTCCGGCATGATCTGCACGAACTCCGGGAGCTGGCCGACCCGCTTCGCGGGGGGCCGGTTCGCCGCGCCGAGCATCCGGGCGACCCGGTCGGCGAACCGGGTGCCCACGGTCGCGGTGTGCGGATCGCCCTCGTTCAGCACCACCAGCGGGATCACCCACCGGGGCAGGCGCTTGAGGACGAGCGCCAGGTCGTGTTCACCGGCGCTGTCGCTGACCACCCACGGGTCGATGAGCAGGACCGAGGGGCAGCGGACCATCGCGTCACCGGCGTCCGCGAAGCTGGTGACGTGGGTGGCCAGCCCCAGCCGCTCGGCGGTGCTGGCCACGTATTTCGCGGCGGGTAGCGCCTGGTCCTGCCCGAACGGCCGCCACTGCTCGCTCCGCTCGGTGTAGACCCCGGGCTCCCGGTCCGGCGGCGCCTCGGCCACGGTCGGTGCGGCGACGACGACCACGAACTGGGCGTCCGCCAGGGAGGTGTGCTGCGCCTCGGCCACCCTGGGCACCCGGGAGGGCGGCAGCGGGTAGCGCTGCGCGATCTGCGTGACCTCCGCCGCGAGCCGGCCCAGGATCTCCTGGTACGCGGCGCGGTAGCTGGCGAGCATGCAGAGCGCCCGCAGGCCGTTCTCCGCGTACCCGGGGACGTCGCCGGCGAGTTCGAGCGCCTCGCGGGTCTCGGCGCTCTGGTCCCAGGACGGCAGCGGGATCCAGAGCACCGGGATGATGTGCCGGTATTTCTCGGCGATGGGGGACGCCTTCAACCGGCGGCGGAACGACTCCAGTTCGTCGAGCGGCCAGGAGTTGCTGAGGTAGGCGGGCGAGTAGAGCGGTACGAAGACCTGGGTGTTGCCGAGCGCCGCGGTCAGCGCCTCCTCCCAGTCCGCGCCGGAGTGCAGCTGTGCGTCGAAGAACCCGACCTGCCGCCCGTCGGCGGCGGAGATCCGGCTGCGGATCGCCGCCGACAGGTCGTCGAAGAAGACCTTCACCCACTTGTCGGGATCGAGCCGGGGATCCTCGAGCATCGGCGCGGAGTGGGCGTAGCTGAGGAAGAAGTAGGTGCCGTCGCCGATCGCCGCCGCTGCCGCCGCGCCGCTCCCGGTCATGTGCCCCTCCTGGAGAACTTCCGGGCAATTCCGCCGGGTGTGGTCAGGACCCGCGGCTCGACCCAGTGCGATCGGGACAGTTCGACGATGCGCTGCGCGAGTTTCCAGAGCACCACGTCGCTGGCCGGGTCCTTCATCGAGAGCAGGCCGTAGAGGCCCTCCTGGTGATAGGTCGGGACCAGGTCCTCGTCCGGGGTGCCGTCCGGGGAGAACCGCTGGACATAGTTCGGCGGCTCGCAGGAGTCCGCCGGGGTCCAACTCACCGGCAGTATGCAGGTCTCGTTGCTGGGCCGGCCGTCGCGGCGTACGACGGTGCGGCTGGCGAAGAGATTCCACTCCCGCGCGCACCACTCACTGTCCAGATAGGCCGGAGACAGCAACGCGACGAAGACCTGGCAGGTGCCGACGGCCTCCAGCAGGTCCGGGGTCCACCGCTCGCCGCCGCGCATGTTCCGGTCGATGTAACCGGGGTCCGCGCCGGTCGGCCGGCTCACCAGGGCGTTTACGTGAATCGACAGCTCGGAGAAGAGTCGCAGCGCATTGGTGTTGGCCTCCCGCCGGCCTCCGGGAGTGCGCCGCGGCGGCTTGATGACGGCGTAGCTGACAAAGAACAGTGGAGCGAGTGGATCGTCCACCACCCGGCCGTCGTCCAACTGCCGCTCTCCTGCCGTCGACCATGCGTCACCCCACACCCGTCGCCCAAGGTAAGCACACGGGTACCGGCCGGTCTATCCAGCTTTACGGTCGGCGGTGCTCCGCCATCCAGCTTGTCGCGAAATCGACCGTAGCGCGAAGATCCAGAAGCCGCGCCGCCGCGGCACCGACCGGGCCCCGACCGACCGGCAGACTGGTCTCGATCGCCGCACCGATCCGGGGAAAGTCGCTCATGTCGAGCACCGGCGCGCGGAAGTCGCACCGCTCCCGCCGGCCGTTCGCCAGCACGTAGCAGCGGTACACCCGCTCCGGTGGCGGGCCCGCCGGCCGGCGGGCGTCGGGACGGTACTCGGCCAGGTGCAGCGCGGTGCACCTGTCGTAACCGACGCCGAGCAGCAGTACGGCGGCGCCGGCGTCGTAGAGGCGGCCGAGTGGGGAGCGTTCCCCGAGGTGACAGTCGAGGTCGTGGGTCTGCGTGAACTCCACCGCGCGCCGGCCGAGGGCGGCGAAAGACGTGATCGGGTGCCCGCTGCGCGCCGCACCCGGCTGTCTGCGCAGGTGTTCGGCGAAGACCCCCATCCCCTCCGAGGGCGTGGTCGCCGGGTCGAACCCGGGCATCCGGGCCTCGTACCCGGCCCGCCCCGCCGCGTCCAGCCGCTCGGTGGCGGCGCGGAACGCGGGACCGGTCGTGGAGTTGCCGGCCGTCTGCGCCGGTACGACCACCGTCGCCTCCGGGCCAGCCACCCGGCGCAGCGCGGCCAGCAGGGTCGCCGGACCGCCCGGCACCGGCCCGATCCGCCGCATCGAGCAGTGCACCAGCACATCCTGGCCGGGTCGTACGCCGATCGCGGCCAGGTCCGCGGCGAGCCGCTCGGTCTGGCGGGGATCGGCGTACGTGGTGCGGGTCGCCGGGTCAGCGCTCATCGGGCCAGGAGTGCAGGGTCTCACCCATCTGCCGGACGAACCGTTGCCCGTGCTCCGTGAGGGCGCCGGTCCCGGCGAGCCTGTCGATCGCTCGTGCCGTCCACCCGTGGTACCGGCGGTAGTGTTCCCCGGCCTCGGCGCCCGGCCGGGCCCGCCAGATGTCGGCGATGGCCAGATGGGCGTAGGTGCCCTGGAGCGCCCCCTCCAGCGGTCGCGGCGCGTCCCGCCACGGCACGCGCAGCCGCCCCGGGTACGCCCGGTCGAACAGGACGGTGAGGTCCAGCAGGGCGCCGAGCTTCACGTGCTGGAACTCGTGCACCAGCAGCACGGCCAGCGCGTCGGGATCGGCGGCGACGGTGCCGACCGCTCCGAAGGCGTCCCGGGAGGTGGCGCTGCGCAACCGGCCGGTGGGATCGGTCCGCAACGGTGTGACGGCGCGCAGGCCGGCCCGCAGGCCCGGCGCCTGACCGGGCACCTCCCGCTGGATCCGGGCCCACGCGGCGGCCAGCGACCGCTGCCAGGACGCCAGCGCCGCCGGGTCGAGCCGAGCCGCCGCCGGCCACTCGTAGCAGTCCCGGTACGGGTCGAGATCCTCGACGAGGATCTCCCAACCGTCCAGCCCGGCCCGGCGTACCGGTCGCCAGGCGGCCGGCGGCGGCGCGTGCCCGGCCGCCGGCACGACGACGACCGAGGGCCCGGCGCGGGCGGTGAAACCGCCACCGGCGATGGACAGCAGCGCGCTCCGCTCCCCCGGTTCGTCGAGTGCGAGCGCACCGAGGCCCGGCAGGTGGACCAGGCCGGACCGGACCGGCACCTCGAGGTCGGCGACGACGCCGGCCCGGATCGCCACGGCTGCCGCCACCCCGGCCAGGTGCGCCCGCTCGGAGGTCTTCCCGGCCCGGTGCGCGAGGCACTGCCGCGCCCAGCGCCGCAGGTAGGGGTGGGCGAGGACCGCCGACACCGCCTCGGCCGCCTCCTCGTCGAGCCGGGCGAGCAGCTCCCAGGCGCTGGCGGTCGGGGTACCGGCGACCCGGTCGGCCAGCTCGACCAACAGCCCCCGGACGTATCCGAGCTGGGCGGCGGCGAGCCGCCGCAGGCTGGTCATCGAGCCGTGGCCGGCGCCGAGGTCTTCGAGCAGATCGCCGGTGGGCAGGCCGTCGAGCAGCAGGTCCCCGCCGGGGCCGGTCGGGACGGCCACCCCGGCCGGCGTCGCATCGGTCGCCGTTTCCCGGTTGATCGAAATGATCAGCTCCTTCAGGTCGGCACAGTAGACGGACGGATTGTCGAATCCGCCGACGTCGGAGTAACGGTGCGCCCGGAGCCCGCCGCCGCACTGCGCGACGACGGGGCACTGCCGGCAGGTCCGGCAGAGCCCGGACAGACCCCGTTGGCTGCCGACGAACTCCGGATGGGCGAGCACGGCGTCCGCTGGATGCTGGAAGACATCCAGCCCGATCCCGGCAGCGCCGTCGTACGCGGTCTTCATCGAGTCGGCCAGTTCCCAGGCACCGTCCGTCTCCACCACCGCGAGGTCCGCCGGGTCGAGCCCGACCGACTCGGTGCCGCTGCGCCCACCCGCCGCCGTGGCGAGCAGCGAGTCGAAGAGCCGGATCTCGACCGGCCTGCCGTCCCGGACCCACCGACGGTAGATGCGCAGCAGCCAGTCGGCGTACGGGGTCGCCGTGCCATCGGGCCGCGACGGCGGGGCGTTCCAGGTGGCATGCGGCAGCAGGAGGTCGATCCGGGGCGGCGCCTCGGCCAGCAGTGCCTCGTACACCCGGATCGGGTCGTTGCGCACGTCGATGGTGCAGAGGATGCCCGCGTAGCTGTGGCGGTATTCCGGGCGGCGCAGCAGGGCCAGCGCCCGGCGTACCGGCGCATGGCTGCTCGCCCCGCCCGCGAAGCGCCGGTGCCGGTCGTTGGCGGCGGCGTCGCCGTCGAGCGAGATCCCGACCCGTACGCCGTGCGCCGCGAACAGGTCGCACAGGCGCGGGGTCAGCAGCACCCCGTTGGACTGCATCCGCAGGTCGAGCTCGGCCACCGGCTCGATGGTGGCGCGCAGCCGGTTCAGCACCGCCGCCAGCCTGACCGGGCCGAGCAGCAGCGGCTCACCGCCGTGCAGCACCAGATGGATCCGCCGGAGTCCGTGCTCCCGGGCGTGCTCGGCGATCCGGGTGGCGGCGGCCCGCACGGTCTCCGGGGCGATCTCCCGAGGCCGCTCGCGCCAGCTCTGGTCCGCGTGCTGGTAGACGTAACAGTGGTCGCAGGCCAGGTCACACCGGCTGTGTACCTTGAGGACATACTGGCTCAGCCCGCGCGGCCGTACGTCGGAGTGGCCTCGCGCGGTGGGCCTCACGCGATCAGATCGACGATTGGAACGCTGCCACGTCGACGGCCTCGGCGTGCTCGCGGTCGTCGACGATCCGCCGTACGACGGGGCGGACCTGGTCGGCGGAGAGCTGGCGCAGCGGGGTACGCAGGATCGCGGTCAGGTCGGTAGACGTCTGCTGGGCCTCGACGGGTGCGGCATGGGCCACGACGGGTTCCCCCTCAATGCCGGTGACGCGGGCGGTGCGGTCGTCGGAGCGACGAACCTCACTCCATTCAGTAGCATAGGGGCCACCCGTCGTCATGTCACCGGCCGTCGCCAGGGCGCCCGCCAACGCCGCGGCGGAGCCGGCAGCCGGCCGGGTCACGCCACGCGGTCGCCCTCGTCGCGCAGCCGGGCGTGCAGGTGTACGTCGTGCCAGCCGTCCGCGTGCCACCACGCGCCGCGCAGCGTCCCCTCGACCGCGAACCCGAGCTTGTCGGCCACCCGGCAGGACGCGCGGTTCGCCGTCGAGTGCCGCAGCTCCAGCCGGTGCAGCCCGAGGCGGTCGAAGGCCCACGCCTGTACTGCCCGTACCGCCCGGCCGGCGAGGCCCCGGCCGCGGGCGGCCGGCAGCACCCAGTACGAGATCTCGGCCGACGCCTGGTCCAGCCGGATCTCGCGCAGCCCCACCTGGCCGAGCGGCTCGCCGGTCCGCTCCGCCACCACGGCCCAGCTCGCGTCGGTCTGCGCCGCCCAGCGGGCCGGCCACTGCGCCGTCCACTCCCGCGCCTCGTCCTCGCTGTCCAACCGGCGCAGATGCCACCGCTGGATTTCCGGACAGTCGAAAGCGGCCCGCACGGTGGCGGCGTCGTCCACCCGCCACGGCCGCAGGGCCAGCCCGCCGCCGGCGGTGAGCCGGGGTTGGCGGATCGTGCGCAGCGAGTCGGCCGGCAGGACTGGCGGCACCAGCAGGGGCATCCGTCCATGATGGCCGAGCACCGGCACCGGCGCGGTGCCGGCGTACCCGTTCCGATGCAGGGACTGGCCCGCGTCGCCGGCGCCGCCCGGTCCGTCGTCCAGCAAGCGGGCCCCGATCTCCTCGTGAGAGATCGGGGCCCGGTCTGGTGGGACGGCCCGCCGGTACGCGGCCGGCCGGGGAGTGTCGCGTCCGGTGGGCCGCGCTACTTGACCGCGCCGGCGGTGAGGCCGGACTGGATCTGCCGCTGGAAGATCGCGTAGACCAGGATCATCGGCAGGATCGCCATGGTCAGCGCGGCGAACAGCCCGGACCAGTCCGCCTCGTAACCGGCGTTGACCGAGATGTCGGCGATGCCCTGGGTGAGCACCCACTTGTCCTCGGCGTTGGAGAGCAGCACCAGCGGCAACTGGTACTGCGACCACTGCCCGATGATGTTGAAGATCCCGACGCTGATCAGGCCGGGCTTGGCCATCGGCAGCATCACCTGGAAGAAGAGCCGGGTGTGCGAGCAGCCGTCGATCATGCCCGCCTCGGCGACCGAGGTCGGCAGCGTCTTGAAGAACGCGGCCAGGAAGAAGACCGTGAACGGCAGCGAGTACGCGATGTAGACCAGGACCAGCCCGGTGTGCGAGTTGAGCAGGCCGAGGTTCTCCACCACGAAGAAGAGCGGCACCAGGGCCAGGAAGACCGGGAAGGCCAGCCCGGAGACGAAGAGGTAGTAGATCACCCGGTTGCCGACGAACTTGTAGCGGGCCAGCACGTACGCGGCCATCGAACCCAGCAGCATCGTGCCGAAGACGCCGCAGGAGACCACGATCACGCTGTTGACGAAGAACTTCCCGACCCGGGCCTGGGTCCAGGCGCGGCCCCAGTTCTCCCAGCGCAGCTCCGCCGGAAGCGTCCACGGGCTGCTGAAGATCTCCGCCGTGTTCTTGAACGAGGCCAGGAAGGTCCAGAGGATCGGGACGATCACGATCACCGCCCAGACCACCAGGGCGACGTGGCCCAGGCTGGACAGCAGTCGTACCTCGGACCTGACCTTACGGTCGCGGCCCTTGCCGGCCGCGCCGGCCAGCTTGCCTTCCCCCGGCCGGATCACCGGGCGCTCGGTCTCTGTCGTCATCTGGGGTCCCATCTCAGTACTCGATGCTCTCCCGCTTGGACACCCGCAGCATCAGCGCCGCGAACGTGATGGTCAGGAAGAACAGCGCCACCCCCATCGCCGAGGCGTAGCCGGCCCGGCCGTAGGTGAAGGCGTTGCGGTAGATCTCCATCGCGAGCACCGTGGTGGCCCCGTCCGGGCCGCCGCTGTCGATGGAGAGCACCGCGACGATGGCGAAGCAGTCGAACGCCGCGATGCCCAGATAGACCCAGGCCACCTGGAGGGTGTCCCAGAGCAGCGGGAGGGTGACCCGGAAGAAGAGGGTGACCTTCGTGGCCCCGTCGATCTCGGCGGCCTCGTAGATCTCGGTCGGGATGGACGCCATGCCGGCCGAGAAGAGCACCACGTAGAAGCCGACGCTCTGCCAGACCAGCACCGCGATGATCGACCAGAGGGCGAGGTTCGGGTTGATCATGAAGAAGACCGGCTCCAGCCCGATCTTCGTCAGCACGCCGTTGATCAGGCCGGACTCGTCCGGCCGGTAGACCATCTGGAACAGCACCGCGATGACCGCCACCGCCAGGACCTGGGGGAAGAAGAAGACCACCCGGTAGAAGGCGGACCCCCGGACCCCGACCCGCTGCCCGCCCCTGCTGCCGCCGCCGACGTTCAGCATGAAGGCGAAGAACAGCGCGATGGCGATGGTGATCAGCGGCAGGGCGAGCAGGATTATCCCGTGGTGCTGGACCGCCTTCCAGAAGGCCGTGTCGTTGAACAGCCGCTGGAAGTTCTCGAACCCGATCCACTCCGGCGTGCCGATGCCCCGCCAGTTCGTCATCGCGAGCTGGAACGCCTGGGCGTACGGCGCGATCACGAAGATCGAGTAGAGCGTGACCGGCAGGAAGAGAAAGCCGATCACGAACGGGTACTTGCCCTGCCGCATGATCACTCCATTCCGGTCAATCAGCGCGAGAACTTGGCGACGCTGCTGTCGGCCTTGATGGCGTCCGCGCGCTTCTGGATCCGCTCGGCCCACTGCTCGGCGGTGGCGCGGCCGAACATCAGTTCGTTGGTCGCCGTCCGGGCCTCAGTGTCCAGCTCCTTGTACCAGTTGTCGAACATCATGTTGAACACGTTCGCCCCGGCCGCCTTCAGCGCGGCCTGCGAGCTGGCCACGCCGGGCGGGAACGAGTAGCCCTCGCTGCCGGCCGGCACCACGGTGGCCGCACCGACGGTCTCGGTGAAGCCCCGGGCACCCGCCTTGGAGAGCATCTGCCGCATGTACTCCATGCCGCCGCGCGGGTTCTTGCTCTTGGCCGAGACGAAGTACCCCTCGCCGCCGGCCGCCCGGATCGCACCGGCCGGCAGCTTGTCCCCAGCGGTCAGGCTCGGCACCGGCATGAGCTGGTACTCGAAGCCGGCCGGCGTGTCCTTCTTCTGCTCGTTCTCCAGCCAGTCGCCGCTGGGGTAGAAGGCGAGCTTGTACTGGTTCTGCCGTAGCTGCACGTCGGTGTGCTTGAGGCCCTCGAAGCTCTTGTCGCCGTACTTGGCGCCGATCTCGGCCCAGGCCTTGGCGGACTGGATCACCGCGTCGGCCTTCCAGGCGTTCGGCTCCAGGTTGTCGATGCTCTTCAGCACGTCCGGACCACCGACCTTGGCGGCCTGGGTCAGGATCACGTTCCACATGTAGTACGCCGCGTTCGCCCCGGCGTAGCCGAACGGGGTGATGCCCTTGGCCTTGATCTTGTCGCAGAGCGCGGTGAAGTCGGCCCAGGTGGTCGGTACGGTCCAGCCGTTGTCCTTGAAGAGCTTGCCGGAGTACCAGATGCCGTAGACGGTCGAGACGTAGTAGAGCACGAAGGGCTTGCGCGCCCCGTCCTTGGTATTGAACATGCCCTGCTCGACCACGCCCGGGATGACGGTGTCCCGGACCTTCTTGTTCGGGTCGTCGACCGACGGCGCGTCCCACAGCTCGGTCAGGTCCTGGAGCTGGTTGTCGTTGACCAGGGCACCGAAGTCGAGGAACTTCTCGCCCGAGTTGTTGACGAACTCCGGCGGGTCACCGGCGGTGAACCGCGGCTGGAGCACCGTGGAGACCGCCTGGGTCGCCTGGTGCTTGATCTGCGCCTTCGGGAAGGCGGTCTGGTAGAGCTTCTCGTGCACGTCGGTGGCGTACTTCTCGCCGTAGCCACCGTTGAAGATGATCACCTCCAGCGCGGCGTCCTCCTTGACGCCGAGCGGGTTGGTGGCGCTCTTCTCCCCGGTCTCCTGCTCGGTGCTGCCCTCGTCGTCACCGCCGGTGGCGCAGGCGCCGAGCAGGCCCGCGGCGGGGATGGCGAACATCCCGGCCGCGGCGGCCCGGCGCAGCACCGTACGGCGGCTGGTGCCCAGCGCCGCCGGCAGGTCCGGCCCGGTCATGGTCGACGGATCAACGCGGTCCGACGCGTGGTCGGAGGTTGCGGACATCTTCATCTCCTCAGTTGAGAATCGGGTCGGGCCAGCCGGACGACTCCGGATGACCGGGACCTGCCAGCGGTGCGGTTACTCGTCCCCGCCAGGGACGATCGGGCCGGAGGCGGAACACGAGTACCTCCGCCCCGACGGGTCGGTGTCGGATGCGTGTCACGGCCGCGCCTCCTTGGTCGCCTTGTGCCCGCCCACCGCCCGGGCCGTCCGCTGGAACGCGGCGTGGGCCCGGTCGTGGGTGCGTTGGGCGACGGCGATGTAGAGCAGGTCGAGCACGACGAGTTGCGGATGCCGGGCGGAGAGCGCGTCCGGCCGGAAGGTGGTCGCCTGGCTGGCGGTGAGCAGTACGACGTCGGCCAGTTCGGCCAGCGGCGACCGGGGGAACCCGGTCAGCGCGACCGTGGTCGCGCCGTGGCTGCCCGCCTCGGCGAGGGTCTCGATGGTCTCGCGGGTCTGGCCGGTGTGCGAGATGCCCAGGGCGACGTCACCCTTGCGGAGCAGCGCGGCCCCGGCCAACCCCTCGTGTACGTCGTTCCAGGCCCACGCCGCCACGCCGATGCGGTGCAGGCTGAACTGCATCTCCTCGCCGACCAGCGCACTGCCGCTGGCGCCGAAGATGTTCACCCGGGCGGCTCCGGCGATCGCCTCGGCGGCCCGCCCGACCTCGGCCAGGTCCAGCAGCGCGGCGGTGTCGTGCATGGCCTGGGTGTCCGCCGCGATGATCTGGCCGAGCACCCGCTCCAGCGGGTCGGTCGGCTGGATCTCCCGGCCGATGTCGACGGTCCAGCCGGCGGTGTGCGCCCGGCCGGTCTCGGCGGCGATGCCGAGCCGCAGGTCGGCGTAGCCCTCGAAGCCCAGTGCCCGGCAGAACCGGGTGACGGTGGCCGGGGACGTGCCGCTGCGCTCCGCCAGCTCGACGATGGTGGCCCGGGCAGCGGCGGCCGGATCGCTGAGCACCTGCTCGGCCACCCGCTGCAGGGCACCGGTGAACTCGGTGAGTCGGGACCGGACCCGGACCAGCACGCTGTCCGCCGGTGAGAGCCCGGCGGCGGCCCGGCGGTCGGGCTCGGCGTCGACCACCGCGGTCCCCGCGATGGTGTCCGCCTCCTGCTCGACCATGGGCACGCCTTTCCGAAAAGGAAGTTAACTGTTAGTGGTAAAAGTTCTTACTAAGAGCCCCTCCTTGTCAAGACGATGGGCGAAGTTTTCAAACTGTTACCTGGGCCGCCCTGGCGCCGGACGATCCGCGCTTGCCCCGGACAGCCGCACCGAGCAGCATGGACGCCGATCAACTCCGCAGGTGGAAGGTGGTTGCCGGTCATGTCCGACGGCATTGTGGTGGGGCTCGACATCGGCGGCACCTCGACCCGGGCCGCGGTGGTCACGCTGGCCGGGGAACGCCTCGGCGCCGGGCTGGGCGGCGGCGGCAACCCGACCAGCCACGGCGCCGACCGGGCTGCCGAACAGCTCCGGGTGGCGCTGACCGACGCCCTCGCCGAGATCGATCCGGGACTGGTCTGGGCCGGCGCCATCGGGCTGGCCGGAGCGGGCCGGCTGCTCGCCGATCCGGCCGGCCGGTTCGCCTTCGACCGGACCTGGCAGGAGGTCGGGCTGCGCTGCCGGTACGAGATCTTCGGCGACGCCCTCATCGCGTACGCCTCGGGCACCGCCGAGCCGGACGGCACGATCCTGATCGCCGGCACCGGGGCGATCGCCGCCGAGGTACGCGACATGGCGTTGGACCGGGTAGCCGACGGCCACGGCTGGCTGCTCGGGGACGCGGGCAGCGGCTTCTGGCTCGGTCGGGAGGCCGTCCGGCGCGCGCTGGCCGACCTCGACCGGCACCGGCCGCCCGGCCCGCTCGGCACCCTCGTGCTCACCGAACTGCTCGGCTCGGCGCAGATCGCCGCCCGCCCCCGGGACACCGTCGACACCCTGGTCCAGACGGTGACCCGGCGTCCCGCCGTCGAACTGGCCGCGCTCGCCCCGCTGGTGATCCGGGCCGATCGGGACGGCGACCCGGCCGCCGCAGCGATCCTCGCCGAAGCCGCCCGGCTGCTCGTCGCCAACGTGGCCCGGATCCGGCCCGCGGACGCACGCACCCCGATCGTGCTCGGCGGCGGACTGCTCACCGGCGACACCCCGCTGACCGACGCGGTACGCCCGGCCCTGGCCGCGCGCTGGCCGCAGGCGCCGCTGCGCACTGCCGGGGACGGTGCGCTCGGCGCCGCCTGGCTGGCCGCCCGGAACCTGCCCGAGCTCACCGACCCGGCCGAGCTGCACCGCCGGCTGCTCGGGCCGGCCGAAGCCTGACCCGGGCACTTTCCCGGCCAGGCCGGAGTCCGTCGGTCCTACTTCAACTGGCCGGCGGTCAGCCCGGACTGGATCTGGCGCTGGAACAGCACGTAGACCGCCAGCACCGGCAGCATCCCGAGGGTGAGCCCGGCGAACAACCCGCTGAAGTCGCCCTGGTAGCCCTGGCTGACCGCCAGCGCCGCGAGCCCCTGCGCGAGCACCCATTTCGACTCGTCCCCCTGCATCAGCACCTGGGGCAGGATGAACTGGTTCCACTGGCTGAGGAAGTTGAAGATGCCGATGCTGACCAGGCCCGGGCGGGCCATCGGCAGCATCACCCGGAAGAAGAGCCGGAAGTGCCCGCAGCCGTCGATCAGCGCCGCCTCGGCGACCGAGGTCGGCAGGGTCCGGAAGAACGCGGAGAGGAAGAAGACCGTGAACGGCAGCGAGTAGGCGGCGTAGACCAGGATCAGCCCGGTCCAGGTGTTGAAGAGCCCGGCGTTGCGGACCACGAAGAAGAGCGGCACCAGGGCGAGGAAGACCGGAAACATCATGCCGCCGACGAACAGGTAGTAGAAGACCTGCCGGAACCGGAACTCGTAGCGGGCGAAGACGTACGCGGCGGTGGCGCCGAAGAGCATCGTCAGGGTCAGCGAGCCGGCCACCACGATGGCGCTGTTCAGGAAGTACTGCCCGATCCGGGCCTCGGTCCAGGCCCGCGCCCAGTTCTCGAAGCGCAGCGCGCCGGGCAGCCCCCACGGGTCGCTGAGGATCTCGCCGTCGCTCTTGAACGAGCTGAGGAAGACCCAGAGCAGCGGCAGCGTGGTCAGCAGCGCCCAGAGCAGCAGGAAGCCGTGCGAGAAGACGTTCACCACGCCCAGCTCGCGGCGGGGTGCCCGGTCGTCGGCCCCGGTCCGGCCGTCGGCGCCGGCGGCGGGCGGGGCCGACTCGGTGGTGTCGACGGTCGTCACGAGTACTCGATTCGGTCCCGGCGGCTGGCGCGCAGCGCCAGTACCGCCACCGACAGGGTCAGGAAGAACATCACCACGCCGATCGCCGAGGCGTACCCGAACTTGGTCTCGCTGCCGAACGCCGTGTTGTACATCCGCAGGCCGATCACGTCCGAGGAGTGGTTGGGCCCGCCGTCGGTCATCTGCTGGATCAGGATGAAGCCGTCCAGCGCGGCGATGGCCAGGTAGATCCAGGCGACCTGCACGGTGTCCCAGAGCAGCGGGATGGTGACCTTGGTCAGCGTGGTCCACCGGGAGGCGCCGTCGAGCATCACCGCCTCGTAGATGTCCTTCGGGATGGCCTGCATGGCCGCCCCGAAGAGCACCACGTAGAAGCCGACGTTGCTCCAGACCATCACCGCCAGCACCGCCCAGAACGCGGTACGCGGGTCGCCGAGCCAGGTCGGCGCGGGCAGCCCGATCCCGCGCAGCGTGGCGTTGAGCAGCCCGTTGTTGGGGTGGTAGACCTCCTTCCAGAGCAGCGCGATGATCACCACGGAGAGCACCTGCGGGAAGAAGTAGACCAGCTTGTACGCGCCGGAGCCGCGTACCCCGACCACCCCGGCGGTGCCGCGCCGGCCGCCCATGTTGAGCATGCTGGCGAAGAAGATCCCCAGCCCGATGGTGAGCACCGGCAGCAGCACCAGCAGGATCGCGTTGTTCTTGACCGCGTTCCACAGCGCGCCGTCGCGCAACAGGGTGGCGAAGTTCTCCAGCCCGACGTAGTCGGCGCTGGCCGAGTAGCCCAGCCAGTTGGTGGTGGAAATCTGGAACGCCTGGAGGTACGGCGAGAGCACGAAGATGCCGTACAACAGCAGCGGCGGCACCAGGAAGGTGATGATCAGCGGATACTTGCCATGTTTCACGGGACCGACATCCTGCCCACTCCACGCGGGAAGACCTTCCCCGCGACGATCGCGCCGGAGGGGCCGACCACACCGGCCGACCCCCACGACGTCACCCGACGACCTACTGGCGCTTGTACTTCTTGATGCTGCTGTCTCCGGCGATCTGGTCGGCGCCCTTCTGGCACTGGTCCAGGAACTCGGCCGGGGTGGTCCGGCCGCTGAAGAACTCGCCGCAGGCCGCGTCGACCAGCTCGCGCTCCAGCTTCCGGTAGTAGTTGTTGTAGACCCAGTTGAAGCCGTTGCTGCCGGAGGCGTCCAGCGCCTTGACCACGCTGCTCAGCCCGAACGGGAGCTGCGCGCCCTGGGTGGCGCCGGCCACCACGCTCAGGCTGGAGACCTTCTTGGTGAAGTCCTGGGCGCCCTTCATCGAGAGCATGGTGCGCAGGTATTCCAGACCACCGGCCCGGTTCTTGGCCTTGGCCGGCACGATGAACGGCTCGCTGGCGGTGCCGCGCATCGCCTCGAACGGCAGCTTGTCGCCCGCGCCGAGGCTGGGCGTCGGCGCGACGGTCATGTTGAAGCCGGCCGGGGTGACCTTGGCCTGCTCGCTCTCCAGCCAGGAGCCGCAGGAGATGAAGGCGGCCTTGCCCCGGCACCACTCGGTCTGCGACTGCACGTGGTCGAGACCGGGGCTGCCGGGCATGATGAAGCCGTCCTTGACGATCTGGTACCAGGCGTCCGCCGCCATCTTCATCGGCTCGGACTTCCAGGCGTTCGGCTCCAGGTTGTCGATCGCCTTCGCCACGTCCGGGCCGCCGAACTTGATCGCCATCGAGATGACCGGCCAGCTCATGTACCGGGGGTGCTTGCCGGCGTACGTCCAGGGGGCGATGCCGGCGGCCTTGATCTGCCGGCACAGCGCGATGTGGTCGTCCCAGGTCTTGCCGTACTGCCAGCCGCGGTCGCTGAACAGCTTGCTGGAGTACCAGATGCCGTACGCGGTGTACGCGTAGCTGAGCACCAGGAACTTGCCGTCGTACGACCCGACGTCGACCACGCCCGGCAGCAGGGTGTCCCGGACCTTCTTGCCCGGGATGTCGAGGCTGGGCGCGTCGAGCAGCTCGCTGAGGTCGGCCAGGGCGCCCTGCGAGACCAGGCCGTTGAAGTCGATCTGACCGGCGCCGGAGTTGTTCACCACGTCCGGCGGAGTGCCGTCGACGAACCGGGGCTGGAGGGTCTTGTTGATCTCCTGCGTGGCGGAGTGCTTGATCGTCGCCTTTGGATATTTCCCGGTGTACATCGCCTGGTGGGCTTTGGCATACTCTTCACCAAAACCACCATTGAAGATGACCACCTCGAGCGGCGCATCCTCCTTGACGCCGAGTGGGTTCTGCTCACTCTTCGTGCCTTCGAGCGACTCGCCGCCGCTGTTGTCGTCGCCGCCGCCGAGGGCGCAACCGGTCAGCAGGCCGGTGGCGGGGACGGCCAGCAGGCCGGCCGCGGCGGTACGACGGAGGATGTCACGCCTCTTCATAGCTTCTCCTCGGATCCGGTCCAGGTGGACGCCGCAGCCGGTTGGGGCGGCGCCCGCCAACGAGGCTCGGGGTCATCGGGTCGGTGGCACTGGCGGTGCTGGTGTTGGTGCCGGTCGGCGGCGTGCCGTCGACCGGTGGTGCGGGGTGGTGCCGCGCCGACAGGTGCGAGCGTTTCGACATACTGGTGCTTGTCTTCACTTAACATAAAGTTACTGAAGGATTCTTACGGAAGAGGGTGCCGGCAGCAAGCCCCGGCGGCCGAACCGTTACGGACCGGCAATCCACCCGGGTTGGCGCATAGCGCGTCGGCGGGCCGACGGAGTAGATAGCCTGGCCACATGCGCCGGCTGCGGGAGATCGCCGGCCGCACGCCCGCCCAGCGCGAGCGCTATGTCGACCTGCTCCGCGCGGTGGCGATCACCCTGGTGGTGCTCGGGCACTGGCTGATCGCCGTCCTCGACAACGACGACGCGGGGCGGCTGCGCGGCCACAACGCCCTGGAGGACATCACCTGGGCCCGACCGGGCACCTGGTTCTTCCAGGTCATGCCGCTGTTCTTCCTGGTCGGCGGCTACGCCAACGCCGCCTCCCTGGACAGCCACCGGCGGCGGGGCGGCGACGCCGGTGGCTGGCTGACCGACCGTAGCGGGCGGCTGATCCGGCCCACCACCGTGCTACTGGTGCTGCTCGCCCTCGCCGCCCTGGGCGCCCGGCTGCTCGGCGCCGGCCCGACCCAGGTCCGCGAGGTCGTCTGGTACGCCACGGTGCCGCTCTGGTTCCTCTCCGCGTACCTCTGCGTGGTGCTGCTGACCCCGGTGACGTACGCCCTGCACCAGCGGTACGGCCTGGTCGTGCCGGTGGTGCTGCTCGGGCTGCTCGCCCTCGGTGACCTGGCCCGGCTGCTCGGCGAGAGCCGGCTCGGGTACGGCAACTTCCTGTTCGGCTGGCTCGCCATGCACCAGGTCGGGTTCGCCTGGCGGACCGGCAGCCTGCCGATGCGTCCCCGGGTGGGCTGGCCGCTGCTGGTGGTCGGGCTGACCGCGCTGCTGCTGCTGACCCTGGTCGGCCCGTACCCGACCAGCATGATCAACCAACCGGACCAGCGGATCCAGAACATGTCCCCGCCGAGCCTGGCCCTGCTCGCCCTGGCCACCGCGCAACTCGGACTGATCATGCTGCTCCGCGCCCCGGCCGAGCGGTGGCTGCACCGGAGGAGCCCCTGGACGCTGGTGGTCGCGGTGAACTCGGTGGTGCTGACCATCTTCCTCTGGCACCTGACCGCCGTGATCCTGCTGGCCGGCGCGCTGGACGCGCTCGGCGCGCTGCCCACCCCGCCGGTCGGCAGCACCGCCTGGTGGCTCTGGCGGATCCCCTGGGAGATCATGCTGGCCGTGGTACTGGCGGTGCTGGTCGCCGTCTTCGGCCGGATCGAGCTGCGCGGCTCCCGCCGCCCGGCCACCCGGCCCCACTGGTTGCCGGCGGCACTGTGCCGTACGCTCGCCCGCCCGCTGCCTCGGCTGCTGATCGTCGTGCTCGGCTTCGCCGCGACCGTGGTCGGGCTGTTCAGCAACAGCGTCGCCCCGAAGAGTGGCGAGTACCTGCTCGGCCTGCCCGCCGGCGCCCTCGTCGCGTACCTCTCCGGAGCGGGCCTGCTCCGGCTGCTCCGCTCGGTACCCGTCCCGCCCCGGACCGACCGGCCGTCCCGCTAACCCGCCGGATCGGCCACCGCCCTCGCCTCGGTGTCGGCGAGCGCGACGGCCCCGGCCAGGATCGCCAGCGCCTCCCGGGCCTCGGACTCGGTCAGGGTCAGCGGCGGGCCCATCCGCAGTACGTTGCCGTAGAGGCCGCCCTTGCCGACCAGCAGGCCGCCCCGCCGGCACTCCTCGAAGACCCGGACGGTGGCCGCCGGATCGGGCTCGGTGGTGCCGGGCCGGACGAACTCGACGCCGAGCATCAGCCCCTTGCCGCGTACCTCTCCGACGACGGCGTGCCGGTCGGCCAGCTCGCGCAGCCCGGTGAGCAGTACCGCGCCGACCCGGGCGGCGTTGGCCTGGAGGTCGTGCTCCAGGAGGTAGTCCAGGACGGCGTTGCCGGCCGCCGTCGAGATCGGGTTGCCGCCGAAGGTGGAGAACGAGACCGCGTGCACCTCGTTCAGCACCTCGGCCCGGCCCACCACCCCGGCCAGGGCGAAGCCGTTGCCGATGCCCTTGGCGAAGGTGAGCAGGTCCGGCGTGACCCCGTGCGCCTGGTAGCCCCAGAAGTGCTCCCCGGTACGCCCCCAGCCGGTCTGCACCTCGTCGGAGATGAGCAGGATGCCGGACTCGTCGAGTACCTTCTTGTACGCGCCGAACAGCCCGTCCGGCGGGGCCACGAACCCGCCCACCCCCTGGATCGGCTCGGCGATCAGGCAGGCAACCTCCCCGCTGGTCTGGGTGGCCAGCACCTCGCGCAGGTCGTCGACGGCCGCCTCCACGTACTCGTCCGGGCCGAGCCGGGCCAGCAGGCCGCGCAGCCGGTCACCGGAGTGCAGCCAGCTCACCTGGAGCGGGTTGAGGCTGCTCGCCGACCAGCTCCGGTGCCCGGTGATCCCCATCGCCGCGTACGACCGGCCGTGGTAGCTGTTCCGCACCGCCAGGATCTGGTTCGACCGCCGGTGGTTGGTGGCGACCAGCAGCGCCGCCTCGTTCGCCTCGGTACCGGAGTTGGTGAAGAAGACCCGGGCGTCCGGGATGCCGGAGAGCGCCGCGATCTTCTCGGCCAGCTCGACCTGCTGGCGGATCAGGTAGAGGGTCGAGGTGTGCACCACCCCGGTGCCGAGCTGGCGCCGCACCGCCTCGTTCACCTCGGCGACGTCGTAGCCGAGCATGTTCGTCAGTACGCCGCCGAAGAAGTCCAGGTAGCTGCGCCCCTGCGAGTCGGTGACCCGGCGCCCGGAACCGGCGACGATCTCGATCGGCTCGGCGTAGTACAGCGGCATCCAGGACGGCATGACGGCCCGGTGCCGCGCCAGCAGTTCGTCGGTGGTCATGGTTCTCACACCCCTCAGCGGTGGGAACGCGGACTCCTGCACGCTCCCACCGCGCGGGGACGCCGGGCAACTGCCACCCTGTCGGGCACCGGGGCCCGGACATTGACATGCCGTCAACCCGGGCGGACTACTATTGCCTGTGCCCAACGGACAGCTCCGGCGGATGGACGCCTTCTCCTTTCCGGCCCACTCCTTCGACCCGGCCACCGGGGAGGCGGCCCTCGAATACGCGCTGACCGGCCCGGACGGCGAGCTGCGGTTCACCGAGCGGATCACCTTCCCGCAGCCTGCGACCCCGCCGTCGCCGGAGGCCCTGGCCACCTTCGGCCGGGTGCTGGAGCTGTTGCACCTGGTCGCCGGGGTGAGCTACTACAAGGCCGCCGCACCGCCCCGGCTGGTCCTGCCGGCGCCGCTGGGCGAGCAGGCCGTCGCGCTGGTCACCGCCGTCTACACCTCCGGCCTCGCCGAGTACGCCTACCGCAACGACCTGCCGCACGTGCTGGAGCTGACCCCGGAGCTGCCGCCCGGGCGGGTCGCCGAGCCGGCCGGGTGGGACAACTCGGACCGCCGGCCGCTCTCCACCGTGGGCGGCGGCAAGGACTCCATCGTCAGCCTGGAGGCGCTGCGCCGGGCCGGCTTCGACCCGGTGCCGTTCTCGGTCAACCCCAACCACATCATCGTCAGCGTCAACGAGGCCTCCGGGTTGACTCCGCTGGCCGCCCGGCGCCGGCTCGACCCGGCGCTGATCGCGCTGAACGCGGCCGGGGCGCGCAACGGGCACATCCCGGTCACCGCGATCAACTCGCTGATCGCGGTCGCCACCGCCGTCCTGCACGGGCTCGGCCCGGTGGTGATGTCGAACGAGCGCTCCGCCTCCGACCCGAACCTGGTCTGGCACGGCGTCGAGGTCAACCACCAGTGGTCCAAGGGGGTCGAGGCGGAGGGCCTGCTCCGGGCGGCGCTGGCCGGGCACGCCGGGCTGACCGAGCCGTACTTCTCGCTGCTGCGGCAGCTCTCCGAGCTGCACATCGCCCGGCTCTTCGCCCAGTTCAGCCGGTACGACGACGTGGTGACGAGCTGTAACGCCGCGTTCAAGCTGAGCGACCCCAGCGACCGGTGGTGCGGAAACTGCCCGAAGTGCCGGTTCATCTTCCTGGCGCTGGCCCCGTTCATGCCCCGGGCCCGGCTGGTGCAGATCTTCGGCGCCGACCTGCTGGCCGACCCGGCCCAGTCCGCCGGCTACCTCGAACTGCTCGGCATCGAGGCGCACAAGCCGTTCGAGTGCGTCGGCGAGGTCGAGGAGTCGGTGGTGGCGCTCGGCCTGGTCGCCGAGCACCCGGACTGGCGGGACGCCGCCGTGCTCCGCACCCTGCTCGACGCCATCCCGGCCGAAGCCTGGACCGCCGCCAACGCCACCGACGTGTTCACCCCGGCCGGCCCGCACTTCGTCCCGCCGACGTACGCCAAGGCGCTGACCGCGATCTCCTGAGCCGGGGCGGCGGCGTGGCCGGTCAGCCGTCCCGGACGGCGTCCAGGGCGAGCAGGGCGACGTGCAGCGACAGGCAGTCGTCCACCGAGTCCAGGTCGACCCGGAGGATCCGGGAGATCCGGGCCAGCCGCTCGTAGAAGGCCGGCCGGGACAGGTGCGCCGCGGCGGCGGCGGCCGACTTGTTCCGGCCGCTCTCCAGATAACCGCGCAGCGTGCCGAGCAACTGCTCACGGGGGTGTTCGGCGTCGTGGGTCAGCAACGGCCCGAGTTCGCGTTCGACGAAGGTCTGCAACCTCGGCTCGTCCCGGAGCAGGTGCAGCAGCCCGGCCAGCCCGACCTGGGGCAACCGGTACACCGGCAGGTCCCGTCGACCCCGGCGGGCGGCGTCGGCGACCTGGCGGGCCTCGATCAGCGAGCGCCGGGCCTCCCGTACGCTGCCCACACCCGAGCCGGCCGCCACGATCACCGCGCCCGGTGCGCCGTACGGCCGGCCGGCGGTCGGGCCGGCGTCCAGGCGTACCCGGTCCAGGGCCGCCGCGAAGGCGGCCAGCGCGCGCTCCTCGTCCCCGGCGTCCCGCAGCGCCAGCACGGCACCGACCGCCTGGTCGTCCAGGGTGCTGGCCAGCCCGCTCAGTTCGGCGTCCCGGAGCGCCTGGCTGACCGCCTCGGCCAGGTCCCGCAGCCGGGCCTGCCCGGCCGGGCCACCCGCCGCCGCGCCCGCGCCCGCCTCGTCGGCGCGGTACCGGACCACGACCCCGACCAGGTGCCGCCGGTCCAGGGGTACGCCGAGGGCGCGGGACCGCAGCGCCACCTCGTCGACCGGTCGGGTGTGGTCGAGCAGCGCGGTGAGCAGGGTGCGGTGGATCTGCCGCTCCAGCCCCTCGGCGTCCCGCCGGATCAGCCGGCCCAGCGCCAGGGTGGAGGCGGCCCGCTCGATCAGGATCGTCAACCGGGTCGACGGGCCGCCGGACGCGCCGGCCGGCAGCTCACCGGTCGGCCAGCGCAGCAGCAGCCGCCCCCAGTCCTGCCCCCGGGCGCCGACGGTGGTGTAGAGCCAGCCGGCGTCCGGGTCGTAGCCGGTCCGGCCGGTCGGGCGGATCCGCCGGGAGTGCTGCTCCCAGCCCCGCAGCAGCAGCTCGGCGCTCTCCCCCGCCGGGTCGTACGCCAGCACCTGCCGGGAGAGGTTCTCCAGGATCACCGGGCAGCCGGCCAGTACGGCGGCCTGCCGGACCACCTCGGCCGGCTCGGCGCCCTCGACGGAGAGTTCGGTGAACCGCTGGTGGATCTCCTCCGTCGCCCGCAGCTCGGCGAGCTGGGCGTCGACGATCAACCCGTGCACCGCCTCGGTGATCCGGACGAACGGCGTCACCCGGCACAGTTCGACCAGCGGCAGGTTGCGGCGCTCGGCCGCGTTGACCATCGCCCGGGGTACCGCCGCCGGATAGCGCCGGCCCAGCTCGACCAGGAGCCCGGAAACCCCGACGTCGGCCAGCTCGCCGATGAATGCGCGCAGTCCGGCGTCGTCGCCGGGCAGGCCGATCCCGGTGGTGAGCACCAGTTCGCCCCCGCTGAGCAGGGCGGCGATGTCCGGCACCTCGGCGGCGTGCACCCACCGTACGAGCCGGTCCAGCCCGGCCGCGCCGGCGACCACCCGGGGGCCGCCGTGCCGGACCGGGTCGAGGGCCAGCACCTCACGCACGGTAGGAAACACGGGCTCGACGGTACCGCCCGAGGCGTGCCGGCCCGACCCGCGCCGTCCCGGGCCGGCTGGCCGGTTACAGCGGGTCGTCGCGGCCCAGTTCCCAGAAGGCGACGGCGGCGGCCGCCGCGACGTTGAGCGAGTCGACGCCGCGACGCATCGGGATGACCACCCGGGCATCGCTGGCGGCCTGGGCGGCCGGGGTGAGACCGGCGCCCTCGGCCCCGAGCAGCAGCGCGGCCCGGTGCCGCTGTGCCGGGGTGAGCCGCTGGATCGGCACCGCGTCCGGGGCCGGCGTCATGGCGAGTACGGCGTAGCCAGCCGCCCGCACCTCGGCCAGCCCGGCCGGCCAGCGGTCGAACTTCGCGTACGGCACCGCGAAGACCTCGCCCATGCTGACCCGGACACTGCGCCGGTAGAGCGGGTCGGCACAGGTGGGCGAGAGCAGCACGGCGTCCACCCCGAGCGCGGCGGCGCCTCGGAAGACCGCGCCAAGATTCGTGTGGTTGTTGACGTCCTCCAGTACCGCCACCCGGCGGGCGTCCCGGAGCACCTGCGCCACGGTGGGCAGCTCGCGGCGGTGGAACGACCCGAGTACGCCCCGGTGCACGTGGAAGCCGGTGGCCCGCTCCAGCACGGCCGGGCTGGCGGCGTAGACCGGTGCGTCGCCGGTCACCAGGTCACCGAGCTGGTCGGCCCGTTTCGGGTCGACCAGGAAGGAGCGGGGCCGGTAGCCGGCCCGGACCGCCCGGCGCAGCACGAGTTCGCCCTCGGCGATGAAGAGGCCGTTCGGCGGTTCCCACCGGGTACGCAGCTCGACGTCGGTGAGCGCCCGGTAGTCGGCGATCCGGGGGTCCTCCGGATCGGTGATCACTTCGGCGGGCACGGTGGTCGGTGCGTCGGACACGGCGCCGATTCTTCCCCCGTCCCCGCGCCACGGCTCGGGCGGCCCCGATAGGTAGGAGATTTCCTACCCTTGACTGGTAGGACTTCGCCTACCTATTGTCGTCGGCATGGCTATCACGCAGATCCAGTTGCTCTCCCTGCCGGTGACCGACCAGGACCGGGCCCGGGACTTCTACGTCGACACCCTCGGCTTCGAGCTCCTCGGCGACAACCGGATGGGGCCGGAGCAGCGCTGGGTGCAGGTGGGCCCGAAGGGCGCCGCGACCTCGATCACCCTGGTCACCTGGTTCGACACCATGCCGCCCGGCTCGGTCAAGGGACTGGTGTTGGAGACTGACGACCTCGACGGCGACGTGGCCGAGCTGACCCGCCGGGGGGTAGCGATCTCCGGCGGCATCCAGGACGCGCCCTGGGGCCGGTTCGTCAGCTTCGACGACCCGGACGGCAACGGCATCGTGCTCCAGGCGACCGCCGGCCGTGGCTGAGGTCGACGTCTTCACCGCGGTCGCCAACCCGACCCGGCGGCAACTGCTCGGCCTGCTGCTGGACCGGGGCGAGCGGCCGGTGCAGGAGTTGGCCGACCACTTCGACATGCGCCGGCCGAGCCTGTCGGAGCACCTGCGGGTACTCAAGGACGCCGGACTGGTGGTCGAGCACCGGGCCGGCCGGCAGCGGCTCTACTCGCTCCGCCCGGAGCCGCTGCGGGACGTGGCCGAGTGGCTGACCCCCTACGAGCGGTTCTGGCGGGAGAAGCTCGCCGGGCTCCGCGACCTGCTCGACGCGATGGGCGTCGAGGAGGGCACCGACGGCCAGCAGCAGACCGCAGCCGTGACATCCGAGCAGGGCCGGGCTTCCGGCGAGCAGGAGGGGAAACGACGATGACCCAGCGCGGTGTGATCCGGGCCGACCAGTATCTCGCGCATCCACCCGGACGGGTCTGGCAGGCGCTCACCGAGCCCGACCTGCTGGCCCGGTGGTTCATGCCGAACGACTTCAAACCGGTGCCGGGACACCGGTTCACCTTCCAGACCATGGCCCGGCCGGACCACGACTTCGACGGCGTGGTGCACTGCGAGGTCCTGGAGGTCGAGCCGGAACACCGGCTCCGGCTCTCCTGGAGCGGCGGGCACCTGGAGACCACCGTCACCTGGACGCTGGCCGCCGAGGGGCGGGGCACCCGGCTCTTCGTCGAACACGCCGGGTTCGACCCCGACGACCCGGTCCAGCAGCACGCCTTCACCATCATGTCCGGCGGCTGGCGCGGCATGGTCTTCCGCCGCATCGCGGAACTGCTGACCGAACTGGACAGCGCGGCGGAGCGCGAGCCGGGCCGGTAGCGCCGCTCCGGGACGGGCGGACAGTCAGGGACGGGGACGGGCGGACAGTCCGGCAGGGACGGGACAGGGCTTGTCCGCCGGGTCCGGGCCGGACTGGCGGGTCCGGACCGGACGGTGGTGGTCGGGTTGTCCCGGCCGGGCAGGACGGCCGGGGTTGTCCCGGCCGGTCAGGACGGCCGGGGTTGTCCCGGCCGGTCAGGACGGCCGGGGTTGTCCCGGCCGGTCAGGACGGGGCGGGGCCGGTCGTGGCGGGGCCGAGCCCGCCACCTGCCGGCGCGACACCGAGGCCGCCGCCGGAGACCCGCGCCGCCACCGCACCGGCCGTACCGGGACGGGTCAACGCGGCCCGGCCGACCGCCGGCACCAGCCGCCGGGCCCGCCAGGCGATCCCGATGCCGGCGGCGAGCACGAACATCGCACCGAGGGCGTGCAGTGCCGAGGCCAGCATCCCGCCGACGCCGAGCAGCGGAGCCGCGATCATCAGCAGTACGCCGTCGGACTGGCTGAACACTCCGGACCGGTGCAGCGCCAGACCGGTCAGCCACCAGCCGAGGGAGTAGAGCACTCCGCCGCTGACGGCGATGACCTGGCCCGCCCTGCCGAACGCCGCCGTGGAATCCGGCAGCCCGCCGAACGGGAGTACCAGCATCGTTCCGGCGACCGCGACCAGCAGGCCGGCCGTACCGGCGCGCCGGGTGCGGGTGGTGACCAGCAGGCTGGCCAGCGCCATCAGCGCGAGCAGACCGAGCCAGAGCGCACCGATCCAGCCGAGGAGGTGGGCCGGACGCTGCTGGGTGAGGAACGGCGCGTTCCCGGCGCCGACCAGGGTCACCGAACCGTACACAATGGCATAACCGGGCAGTGACCAGACGGCGAGCCGGGCCAGCCGGCGCAGCGACCAGGCCCAGCTCGCGTCGCTGGCCGGTTCGCTGGTGCCGCGCTCCACCACGAACGGCAGAAAGCCGAAGCCGCCGTACGGCCAGCGCCCGGAAACCGGATCCACCGCGCCGACGGCGCCCGATCCGGCGCCGGCTGTCCGCTTCGGCACACTCGATGGCGGTGCGAGCGCCGGATCACGCTTGGGGTTCGAGGGGTGGTTTTCCGGTTTCGAGGGGTGGATCACGCGCCGTCACCTCGCTCAACGTGCTGCGCGGGCGGGCGCGGGCGCGATCCGCTTCGACGCCCCGCTCCTTCACACCACCCGTCGCTAGACCGATCGTGTCAGGTGTCGGGGCGCCGCGCGGACGCTTTGGTGGAATAAGCCGGGCGGACCGGACGGCGGCCGGTCAGCCGCGCTCGGGCCGCTTATCCACAGTGGAGTCTTCGAGCAGGCTGGCCGGCGGGACCGGTTCCGGTGCCGGCAATTCCTGCGTACCGGTGGGCCGGGAGGTCACCTGCGCCTCGGCGGCGCGTACCTCGGCGTTGACCTCCTGGGCCGCCTCGGCCGCCGCCCGGGCCGCCTCCGCCGCCTCGCGCTCGACCGCACCGGCGTCGACCCGCGCCCGGGGCTCGTCGCCGACCATCTGGCTGAGTCCGCCCAACGCGCCGCCCAGCCCTTCGAGCGCCTTGTTCAACTCGGCGGGCACGATCCAGACCTTGTTGGCGGTTCCGTTGGCGATCTGCGGCAGCGCCTGGAGGTACTGGTACGCCAGCACCTTCTGGCTCGGGTTGGCCTGGTGGATCGCGTCGAAGACGGTACGGATCGCCTTGGCCTGGCCCTCCGCCTGGAGGATCCGGGCCTGCCGGTCACCGTCGGCGCGGAGTACCGCGGCCTGCTTCTCACCCTCGGCAGTGAGGATCTGCGACTGCTTGTGCCCCTCGGCGTTCAGGATCGCGGCCCGGCGGTCCCGCTCGGCGCGCATCTGCTTCTCCATCGAGTCGCGGATGCTCGGCGGCGGCTCGATGGCCTTGATCTCCACCCGGGTCACCTTGATGCCCCACCGTCCGGTCGTCTCGTCGAGTACGCCGGAGAGGTGCCGGTTGATCTCCTCGCGGCTGGTCAGCGCCCGCTCCAGGTCGAGCGAACCGATCACGTTACGCAGGGTCGTGACGGTCAACTGCTCGATGGCCTGGAGGAAGTTCGAGATCTCGTAGGTCGCCTTCACCGAGTCGGCGACCTTGAAGTAGAGCACCGTGTCGATCGAGACGCCCAGGTTGTCCGAGGTGATCACGGGCTGGGGCGGGAAGCTGACCACCTGCTCCCGCATGTCGACCTTGGTGCGTACCGCGTCGATGAACGGCACCAGCAGGTTGAGGCCGGGGTGGAGCGTGCGCTTGTACTTCCCGAGCCGCTCGACCACGTCCTGACGTTGCTGGGGGACGATCCGCACCGCCCGGATCAGTGTGACCACCGCGATCAGGGCCACGGCGGCCAACAATATGCCCATCACAGTTTCCACACCGCTCACCTCTTTGTATCGGGCTGCTCAATCAGTAGCGTCGAAATCCTCGTGCCACACCAGCGCGGTCACGCCCTTGACCTCGATCACCCGCACCCGGTCGCCGGGGGCGAACACCTGGGTCGCGTCGTAGGAACGGGCGGTCCAGATCTCACCATCGATCTTCACCACCCCGCTGTTGGCGTCCACCCGTTCGAGCACCAGCGCGGTGCTCCCGGCAATGGCCTGCACGCCGAACGGCTGCTCGTCGCCGGTCAGCGCGGACTGGCGGTGCCGTCGGATGACCGGGCGGGCAACGACCAGGGTCAGCGCCGAGACGGCCGCGAAGACCACCGCCTGGAGCGCCAGCGGGGCGCCGAGGGCGGCCGCGCCGGCCGCGGCGAACGCCCCGACCCCGAACATGACCAGGAAGAGGGTCGTCGTGAAGATCTCCGCGACGACCAGCACGACGCCCAATACGATCCACAGGAGCGGCTCCACACGTCGATCCTGGCACGCCCACGCACCTACCGGCGACCCGCGATCGACAGACATAAGATCTCGCATGCCGAGATCCGGCCAATCGGGATTCCCGGCGCCCCGGTCCAGCCCGGTTCCGCCCCGCACGGTCCGGTTCGGATAATTCAGTCCGGTTCCCGTACCCGAGTCCCAGGAGGCAGCCCGTGGCCCCCCTGCCGCCGGAGTCCGGCCTACTGCCGGAGACCACCCGCCGGATCGACGCGCTCGTCGCCCAGGCCCAGGCCACCGGCCGGGCGCCCTCGCTGATCCTCGGGGTGCTCCGGGCCCCGGCCGCCGCCGGACCCGGTCCGGGCGGCGGGCTCGTGCACGTCGCCACGGCCGGCGAGACCCCGCCGCCGGACCCGGACATCCAGTACCGGATCGGCTCGATCACCAAGACGATGACCGCGGTACTGCTGCTGCGCCAACGCGACGAGGGGCTGCTCGACCTGGACGATCCGCTGGACCGGCACCTGCCCGGCAACCCGGTCGGCGCCGTCCGGCTGCGTCAACTCCTCGGCCACGTCGCCGGCCTGCAACGCGAACCGGACGGCGAGTGGTGGGAACGCTCCGCCGGTGCCGGCCTGGACGCCCTGCTGGCCGGTCTGACCAGCGACAAGCTGGCCTTCCCGGCACACCGCACCTTCCACTACTCCAACCTGGCGTACGGGCTGCTCGGAGCGGTGCTGGAGCGGGTCACCGGGGAGTCGTGGTGGAAGCTCGTCCGGTCCCGGCTGCTCGATCCACTGGGGATGGTCCGCACCTCCTACCAGCCGGCCGAACCGTACGCCCGCGGCTACGTCGTACATCCCTGGCACGGCACACTGCGCGAGGAGCCGCGTACCGACACCGGGGCGATGGCACCGGCCGGACAGCTCTGGGCCAGCCTGGCCGACCTGGCCCGATGGGCCGGCTTCCTCGCCGATCCGGATCCGGAGATCCTCTCCCCGGACACCCTGGCCGAGATGTGCGTTCCGGTGGCAATGGCCGACCTGGACTCCTGGACCGCCGGCTACGGGCTCGGCGTGGAACTGCACCGGGTCGGCGAACGGGTGTACACCGGGCACGGCGGCTCGATGCCCGGCTACGTGGCCACGCTCTCGGTGCACCGGCCGTCCGGCACCGGCGTGGTGGGCTTCGCCAACGCGTACGGGCTACGCGCCGGATCAGTGCCGGTGCTCGGCCGGCAGGTGCTCAGTACGGTGCTCGACGCCGAACCCCCGCCGGTCCCGCCCTGGCGTCCGGCGACGGCACCGCCGGCCCCGGAGATCGCCGAGTTGACCGGCCGCTGGTGGTGGATGGGTCGGGAGTTCGAGGTCGCCTGGGAGCCGACCGTCGAGGAACTGGTCTTCACCCAACTGCCGGTCGGTGCCGCACCGCGCTGGCGGTTCGGCCGGGACGCCACCGGCCGCTGGCGGGGCCGCTCCGGCATGAACAACGGTGAGGTCCTCGCCGTCCGGCGCGACCCGACCGGTGCGGCCACGGCCCTGGACATCGCCACCTTCGTCTTCACCCGCGACCCCGACCGCCTCGGCTGATTCCGGCACGGGAGGTTTCGCCGGTGACGGGCGGCAGCTCAGGGCGCGGTCGGGGCCGTGACGAAGTCGATGAGGCGTTCCATCGCGTTGATCAGGGGTGTCTCCACGTCGTGGAAGTTGTCCACCCGGGCGAGGATGCGCCGCCACATCTCGGCCGGCTCGGCAACCCCGAGGGCGGCACAGACACCCTCCTTCCACGGCCGTCCCGGCGGCACCACCGGCCACGCCCGGATGCCGAGCGCCGACGGCTTCACGGCCTGCCACACGTCGACGTACGGGTGGCCGGTGACCAGCACGTCCGGCGAGGTGACCGCCGCGACGATCCGGCTCTCCTTCGACCCGGGCACCAGGTGGTCGACGAGTACCCCCAGCCGCCGTCCCGGGCTCGGGCCGAACTCGCGGACCCGAGACGCGAGCGCGTCGATGCCGTCCAACGGCTCCACCACCACGCCCTCGATCCGCAGGTCGTCGCCCCAGATCCGCTCCACCAGCGCCGCGTCGTGCACGCCCTCCACCCAGATCCGGCTGGCCTTGGCCACCTGGGCGGGTACCCCGGCCACCGCCACCGATCCGGAGGCGGTCCGTCGGCGCGGCGCCGGTGCCGCCGACGGCGCCGGCCGGCGCAACGTCACCGGCTCCCCGTCGAGCAGGAACGCCGCCGGCAGCAGCGGGAAGTTCCGCCGCCGGCCGTGCCGGTCCTCCAGCACCACCGCACCGGACTCGAAACCCACCACCGCGCCGCAAAACCCCGAGTCGGCGTCCTCGACCACCAGGTCGGCCTCGGCCGGCACCTCCGGTATCACCTTGCGCCGCCGCCAGTCCCCGGCGAGCACGTCGTCGCCGTACATCCTCCCCATGGGAGGCGACGCTAGCCGCTCGCGGCCGGCCGGTCGGCGTTGACGCGCCGCCGAGCCCGCACCCGAGACAGCCGACACAGGAAGCACGTACCCTAGCCGCATGTCCCCCGCAACGGGCGCGGCGACTCTCGTGGCGCGCCGGTCCAGCCGCTTTGTGGCCTGGGTACGCGCATGGCGTGCCGGGCTCGTGCCGTACGACGAGATCGCCGACGAGATCGCCGCCGGCGAGGAGCACCTCGTCGCCGACGCCCCCGGCGCCTGGACCGACATACCGCTGCGCGACGCGCTCTCCGCCTTCTCCAAACTCTCGCCCGACGAGATCCGGCTGGTGCTGCCCGCTCCCGGCGATCCGCGCGGGCTCCCCGGTCCCGGCCCGTTCGCCTCGGCGGCCCTGCTGGCCGGCGAGGCGGTGGTCGCCCGCGGCCTGGGCGTGATTCCCGAGGTACGCACGCACACCAGCGGGTCCGGCGTGACGTTCGAGACGGTGCTCTGGCGGGTCTATCCGCTGCCGGAGACCGCTCCGGCCGCCTCGCTGGGCAATCCCGGTGCGGCCGAGGCCGAGGCCGAACTGGCGGTGACCCTGGCCGAGGCGACCGCGGCGCTGGCCCGGCTCGACGTCGCGCAGTGGCGTCCGGAACTGGCCGGTGCGCTCGCCGCACTGCGCCGCCCGGACAACGGGATGGACCTGCCGCCCGGCTTCGACCCGCGCTCCCGCCGGCTGTTCGCCCGGGCCAGCGTGCTGGACCAGGTGCTCGCGCTGGCCGAGCACGCCGCACCCGGTGGTTCGGTCAACGGATACGAGGCACAACAGCGCGACGCCGCGCTGCGCCCGCTCACCGCCGCCTGCCGCCGGGCGGTCGTGGCGGCCTGCAACGCCCCGCTCTCGGTCTGAGGTCGCCGTCCGTTCCGCCGAGCCGTCGCCCAAGCTGCGGTGATCGGCCCGCCGGCCCGCACCGGCGAGGAGACCGGCTTCTCCGAACGATCCCGACCCCTCCAACCCGCACTTACGTCCGCTGTAAGTGCCAGTGCCGCGTTGATCGGGTGGAAACCGGTTCAATGCGCCGACATCCGCGTAATTGCCGAGTACGGACCTGTTTCGTGGTAGGCCGACCGGCTCGTGGATGGCGGGACGACGGGGAAAGATCCCGGATACAAAGGTGCGGTAGGGTCCTCGTTCCATGGGCGGCACCCCGAATACGATCGATCTCGCACAGACCTCCTCCGCGAATCCTCCCGGATCCCGGCGACAGTGGTTCAACCGTCGCTCCGTCGTCGAACTGAGCTGGGTGTTGTTGGTCCTGGTCATTGCCAGCGCCCTCTGCATGGCCCGCTACGAGGACCCCCGCCGGATCGCCTCCTCCGGCGACAGTTACTGGTACATGCGGCAGGCGCAGATCTTCGCCGGCGCCGATCCGGCGACCGCGTCGGCCCAGGCATCCTTTCAGGTGTGCCGCGACATCAACCGTTCGGCCAAAGAGCGGAGAATGCCCCGCGCCTGTCGCAACGGATATCCCCAGGCAGGCATTTCTCCCAGGTACATCGCGATTTTCGACAGCCGGCCCGGATATCCGCTGTTCGCGGTACCGTTCGTGAAGATCCTCGGCCTCTGGCAGGGCATGGCCGCGGCGACGCTGATCATCGCGGTCGGCGTCGGCCTGCTCACCTATCTGGCCGTCTGGCTCGCCTTCGGAATACGCCTGGTCTCCGTCATCGCGGCGGCCATGGTCTATACCCTGCCGACCGGCTTCTGGATAACCCGGATGCTGGCCGACGGTGCGATGATGGTCGGCTGCCTCGCCGTGCTGATCGGCGCGATGCTGCTCTGGCGAAACCGGTTCAGCGGGATACCGATCGCGCTCGCGGGCTTCGCCTGGACTTTCTCCACCAAGTCGGCGAACGGCGTCGCCATGGCCCTGGTACTGCTGGCCGCGAGCCTCGGCGCGCTGCTGACCCGGTTCCCGAACCGGCGCGGCGCGCTGCTCACCGGTGGGCTCGGCCTGGCCACCCTGGTCGGCTGGTTCGCGCTCAGCGCGGCCCTCAAGCTGCCGTCGTTGAGCGAGGCCATCCAGGACTACGCGACCACCCACTACATCCGGCCGGACACTCCCGAGCCGTACACCTGGCTCTGGGAGAGAAACCTCCTATGGTGGCCGGGCGCTCTCGAACACATGATCGTCTCCCCGCTTCCCCTGATCGCGGTGATTATCGCAACGCTGATCTTCGTCATCCGCACCAGACACCTCACCTTCCTGTGGCTGGGTACCGGGCTGAGCGGGCTGGCGATGCTCGTCGCGAAGCCGGTCGACTCGGAGGTGGAACGGCTGATGATCCCGGTCTGGATCCTGGTCTCCGCCGCCCTCGGGTACGCCATCGTGGCGGCGCTTCCGGCCGGCTGGTCCGGCCGGCCCGGCACGGAGGGAGCCGCCCGGCCCGTGGACCGGCCGCCGTCACCGACGCCGAGCCGACCGGACCAGCCCGGTCGGCCAGCGCCCGGAGCCGGCACGGAGGCGGCCGGTCCGGCCGACGAAACGCGCACCGGTCCGGCCGACGAGGCGCGCAGCGGTCCGGCCGGCCGGGAGCGCACAGATCCGGCCGACGACGGTCTGAATCCGGCCGGGCCCGCAATGGCCTGAGCCGGTCCACGACCGTCTGAACAGAGCCGGCCACACGGGACGGAGAAGCCGGCACCGACCCCGCGCTCGCGCACCGCGAAGGTGGCGTGCTGCGGTCGGTGCCGGGCTCAGATCTCGTCGATCAGGTCGGCGACCGAGGAAACGATCCGGGACGGCAGGTACGGATAGCGTTCCGCCTCGGCCCGGGTGCTGATCCCGGTCAGCACCAGTACGGTCTGCAACCCGGCCTCCAGCCCGCAGAGGATGTCGGTGTCCATCCGGTCGCCGATCATCGCGGTCGTCTCGGAGTGCGCGTCGATGGTGTTCAGCGCCGACCGCATCATCATCGGGTTCGGCTTGCCGACGAAGTACGGCTCCACCCCGGTCGCCTTCGAGATCATCGCCGCCACCGAACCGGCGGCCGGCAGGGCACCCTCGGCGGACGGGCCGGTCGGATCCGGGTTGGTGCAGATGAACCGGGCCCCGCCGTCGATCAGCCGGACCGCCTTGGTGATCGCCTCGAAGCTGTACGTCCGGGTCTCGCCCAGCACCACGTAGTCGGGTGCGAAGTCGGTCAGCACGTACCCCACGGCGTGCATCGCGGTGGTCAGCCCGGCCTCCCCGATCACGTACGCCGTGCCGCCGGGGCGCTGGTCGGCCAGGAACTGCGCGGTGGCCAGCGCGGCGGTCCAGATCGCATGCTCGGGGACGTCGAAGCCCATCCGGTTCAGCCGGGCCTGGAGATCCCGGGCGGTGTAGATCGAGTTGTTGGTGAGGATCAGGAACGGCTTGCCCGAGGCGCGCAGTGCCCGGACGAACTCGGGCGCGCCGGGCACCGGCTGCCCCTCGTGCACCAGCACCCCGTCCATGTCGGTGAGCCAGCTCTCCACCGGCTTCCTGTCGCTCATGCCGGCACTCCGCTGCGCTCCGTGCCGTCATGAGGCACACCCACACCGAGCTGGCCGATTCCCTCGCTACGCTCGCTCATGCCGGCACTCCGCTGCGCTCCGTGCCGTCATGAGGCACACCCACACCGAGCTGGCCGATTCCCTCGCTACGCTCGCTCATGCCGGCACTCCGCTGCGGTGGGCGTGCGGGCTGCTCTCGTTCATGGCTCTCCTAGCGGATGGGGTCAGGGGCGCCGGACCGGCTGGCAGCAACCGGCCGGACAGGTGTCCCAGGCGGGCAGCGTACCCAGCCGGCGTCGCGCCGCCGTGTCGGCCGGGTTAAGCCGCTCGGTCACCAGCTCCCGGACCATCGCCACGAACCTCGGGTCGGTGCCCGGGGTACCGGCCCGGACGAAGTCGAGGCCGAGCTGCTTGGCGGTCGCCGCCGCCTCGGTGTCCAGGTCCCAGACCACCTCCAGGTGGTCGGAGACGAAGCCGATCGGGCTGACCACCACCGAGGTGACGCCGTCGGCCGCGAGCACCCGAAGGTGGTCGTTGACGTCCGGCTCCAGCCACGGCACCTGGGGCGGACCGGAGCGGCTCTGCCAGACCAGGTCGTACGGCAGGCCGGGGGCGGCCCGCTCGGCCACCAGCGCGGCGGTCTCGCGGAGCTGGGCCTCGTACCTGCCGCCCTGCGGTCCGGCGGAGGCGGCCATCGAGACCGGGATCGAGTGGGCGGTGAAGACCAGCCGGGTGCTGTCCCGCCGGGCCGGGTCGAGGGTGGCCAGCGCGTTGGCCACCGCGTCGGCGTGCGGCTCGACGAACCCGGGATGGTCCCAGTACTGCCGCAGCTTCTCGATCCGGGGCGCGTCCGGGCCCACCGCCGCCCGGGCGGTCGCGATGTCCTCCAGGTATTGCCGGCAGGAGGAGTAGCCGCCGTAGGCGCTGGTCACGAAGCCGAGAGCCGAGGTGACGCCGTCGTCGCGGAGCTGGGCCACGGTGTCGGCGAGCATCGGATGCCAGTTGCGGTTGCCCCAGTACACCGGGAGGTCGAGCCCGTGCGCGGCGAAGTCGGCGCGGATCGCGGCGAGCAGGTCCCGACACTGCTGGTTGATCGGCGACACGCCACCGAAGTGCTGGTAGTGCTCGGCGACCTCGGCCAGCCGGTCCGGTGGCACGTTCCGCCCCCGGGTGACGTTGGCCAGGAACGGCAGGACGTCCTCCGGCCGTTCCGGGCCACCAAACGAGATCAACACAACGGCGTCGTACGACATGCCACCATTGTTCCCGCCCCGGCCGAGCCGGCGGGCAGGGCCCCGCCCGCCGGCAGCGCCGGACGGACGGGGCCCTCCTCACATCGCGGCGCCGAGCGCGTGGTAGCCGCCGTCGACGTGCACGATCTCACCGGTGGTGGCCGGGAACCAGTCGGAGAGCAGGGCCAGGCAGGCCCGCGCGGCCGGCTCCTGGTCGGTCAGTGCCCAGCCCAGCGGGGCCCGCTCGGCCCAGGCCTCCTCGAACTGCTGGAAGCCGGGGATCGACTTCGCCGCCATGGTGCGCAGCGGCCCGGCCGAGACCAGGTTGCTGCGGATCCCCTTCGGGCCCAGGTGCAGCGCCAGGTAGCGGGAGGCGGACTCCAGCCCGGCCTTGGCCACCCCCATCCAGTCGTACACCGGCCAGGCCTTGGTGGCGTCGAAGGTGAGCCCGACCACCGCGCCACCGGCGCTCATCAGCGGCAGCGCGGCCACCGCGAGCGCCTTGTAGGAGTACGTCGAGACGTGCACCGCGGTCGCCACGTCCTCCCACGGCGCGTCCAGGAAGCCGCCGCCGAGGCAGCTCTGCGGCGCGAAGCCGATCGAGTGCACCACCCCGTCCAGCCCGTCGACGTGCTCGCGGACCCGGTCCGCCAGGCTGGCCAACTGCTCGGCGTCGGTGACGTCCAGCTCGATCACCGGGGCCGGCTCGGGCAGCCGCTTGGCGATCCGCTCGACCAGCGACATCCGGCCGAAGCCGGTGAGTACCACCGTCGCACCGTTCTCCTGGGCGAGCTTCGCGACCGAGAACGCGATCGACTGGTCGGTGATGACACCGGTGACGAGCAGCCGCTTGCCGGCCAGCAGTCCAGACACGTGAAGATCCTCCATACCCTCGTGGTCCCCCGCGTCCCGTGGCCGGTCCGGGTCCGTCCCGGCCGATCACGGCGCCTGGGCGATTGTGCCAGTCGGTGCCCCGGGCCCGGGCCGGTCAGTGCCCCATGCCGAGGCCGCCGTCCACCGGGATGACCGCCCCGGAGACGTAGCCGGCGGCGTCGGAGGCCAGCCAGGCCACCACCCCGGCCACCTCGTCCGGGCTGGCCATCCGGCCCGCCGGGATGGACTTGCGGATCTCCGCCTTGCGCTCCTCGGTGAGCACCGCCGTCATGTCGGTGTCGATGAACCCGGGCGCGACCACGTTGGCGGTGATGTTGCGGCTGCCCAGCTCGCGGGTGATCGACCGGGCCACCCCGACCAGGCCGGCCTTGCTCGCCGCGTAGTTCACCTGGCCGGCGCCGCCGGAGAGGCCGACCACCGAGGAGACGAAGACCATCCGACCCCACCGGGCCCGGAGCATCTTGCCGGAGGCCCGCTTGGCGCACCGGAACGCGCCGGTCAGGTTGGCGTCGACCACCCGGGTGAACTGCTCCTCGGACATCCGCAGCAACAGCGTGTCGTCGGTGATCCCGGCGTTGCACACCAGCACCTCGACCGGGCCCAGCTCCGCCTCGACCGCCGAGAACGCCTCGTCAACCTGGGCACTGTCGGTGATGTCACACCGGACGCCGAACAGGTCGGCGGGCGGGTTGCTGCCCCGGTGGGTGACCGCCACCCGGTCGCCCTGTTTGGCGAAGGCCTGCGCGATGGCCAGGCCGATGCCCCGGTTGCCTCCGGTCACCAGCACGGTTCGGGCCACGGATGTCCTCCTCACGGACGGTACGGACGTGCGGGTTGGAGACTAGGCGCTACCGGCAGGTAATCCGTAACCCGGGTGGCGTGCTACCCGGGTACTACCGGCGGAATCGTGCCACGGGGTGACGACGGTCGGGCTCCGGCACCCGTACCCTGCCCCTGATGGAGAACGGCACCGCTGCGGTCCTGCGCGTCGGCCGGGACGACCTGCGCCGGCTGCTGGTCGGGGCGGACTTTCCGCTGTCCCCGCCGCTCGGCCCGCCCGGCAGGTGGCGGCGAGTGTGGCGGGGCGCCCGGCCGTTCCTGGCGCCGGTGCTGGTCTTCGCCCTGGTCGGCATCACCATCGCCGGCATCCAGTACCTCACCGACACCCGGGACCTGCCCGGATGGCTGGCGATCGGGCTCGGCGTCGGCGGGACCCTGCCGGCGGTGCTGGCCCCGCTCCGCCCGCTGCTCGCCTGGCGGTTCGGCTACCCCCTGCTCTACCTCGGTGTGATCGGCGCGCTGCCGGACGAGGACTGGCCGTGGAGCCCGGTGCAGATCATCGCCTTCTTCTTCGTCCTGCTGGTGCTGGCCGCCCGGACCAGCCTGGGGATCGCCGCCTGGGCGGGGCTGCTCAGCGTGCTGCCGGTGTACCTGTTCGTGCCGGCCCAGGCGAACGCGCACGGGGTCGCCCTCCTCTTCCTGGCGATCCTGATCGTCGGCGACCAGGTGCGGCGGCGCCGGCAGAGCCAGCGAGCCCTGGCCGAGCAGGCCGAGCGCAGCGAGCTGGAGCAGGCTCGCCGGGCGGTGCTGGAGGAACGGACCCGGATCGCCCGGGAGATGCACGACGTGGTCGCGCACCACATGTCGATGATCGCGGTGCAGGCGGAGACCGCACCGTACCGGCTGACGGAGCTGCCCGAGCCGGCCCGGGCCGAGTTCACCGCGATCGCCGGGTCGGCCCGGGAGGCGCTGGTGGACATGCGCCGGCTGCTCGGCGTACTCCGCAGCGAGTCGGCGGCACCGGAGACCGCGCCGCAGCCGGGGCTGGCCGACGTACCGGAGCTGGTCGAGGCGGCCCGCCGGGCCGGGATGGCGGTGACGGTCGCCACCGGTCCGGAGCCGGCGCAGGGCCGGCCGGTGCCGGAGGCGGTCGGGCTGGCCGCGTACCGGATCATCCAGGAGGCGCTGGCCAACGCGGCCCGGCACGCTCCCGGGACCGCCGTGCGGGTGTCGGTGGACGCGGACGACCGGGCGCTGACCGTCGGCGTCTGGAACGACCCGGCCGGTCCCGGCGCCGGCCGCCCGGGAGACGCCGCCGGCCCCGCCGGGCACGGACTGACCGGGATGCGGGAGCGGGTCCGGCTGCTCGGCGGCCGGCTGCGGGCCGGCCCGACCGACGACCAGGGGTACGTGGTCACCGCGCACCTGCCCTACGACCCGGAGCCGACCGAACGGTGAACCTTCGCCAACCTGAATCGCGCGACGTACCCGCCCCGACCTCCACCTGCGGCCGGGACGGACCGCAGGGGGCGGTTGACAGCGGTCCGGTGCGGACGGCCGGCGCCGAGCACGACGGAGGTCCGCGATGATCCGGGTGCTGATCGCCGACGACCAGGCGATGGTCCGGCAGGGGTTCGGGGCGCTGCTGGCGGCCCAGCCCGACCTGCTGGTGGTCGGGGACGCGGCGAACGGCGCCGAGGCGGTCACCGCGGCCCGGCGGCTCGACCCGGACGTGGTGCTGATGGACGTCCGGATGCCGGTGCTGGACGGCCTGGCCGCGACCCGGCAGCTCCTCGGCGACCGGCCGGAGGCGGACCGGCCCCGGGTGCTCATCCTGACCACCTTCGACCTCGACGACTACGTCTACGAGGCGCTGCGGGCCGGCGCCAGCGGCTTCCTGCTCAAGGACGCCCCGGCCGCCGACCTGGTGCACGCGGTCCGGGTGGTCGCGGCCGGGGACGCGCTGCTCGCCCCGGCGGTGACCCGCCGGCTGATCGCCGAGTTCGCCGCCCGGCCCGGCCGGGACCGGCCCCGGCCGGTCAGCCTGGCCGGGCTCACCCCCCGGGAGACCGAGGTGCTCCGGCTGATCGCCCGGGGCCGCTCCAACGGCGAGATCGCCGCCGAGTTGGTGGTCGCCGAACAGACCGTGAAGACCCACGTCGGGCGGATCCTGAGCAAGCTCGACCTGCGCGACCGGGCCCAGGCGGTCGTCGTCGCGTACGAGTCCGGGCTGGTCACCGCCGGCGACTAGTTCCCCGGCCCGCCGGCTGGTACCCCGGTCTGCCGAGCCGGCGCGGTACGCCTCCGGGCGGCGGGCGGCCCGCACCGGTCGGGTCGTCCCCCGGTAGCCCGGCGGTAGTCCCCGGGTAGCCCGCCGAAAGCCGTCCCGTGGCGTGACGCGGCAACCCATGCCGACCACGCATTCTCTGCTCCGAAGGCGATCGGAGGGAGATCGGGATGGTGTGGCGACCGGCGGTACGGGGAGCGGTGGCCGGGCTGCTCGCGCTGGGGCTGATGGTGCCGCCGCCGGCCGGGGCGAGCGAGGTGGCGGTGGCGCGGGCCGGGTTCGTCGAGGCGTACCCGGCGGTGGCGGCGGCGATGCGGACGGCCGGTGCGCCGTACGCCGGCTGGGTGGCCGCCGGCCGCTCCTTCCTGGCGTTCGATCCGCACGGTGACGGGCTGGCCGTGGAGGTGCTCGGCGACCTCGGCACCGCCGACCGGATCGCGGTGCTGGTGCCGGGGGTGGACAGCACGCTGCGGGACTTCGACCGCGGCCTGGGCGGGGTACGCCGGCGCGCCCCGGCCGCCCAGGCCCGCGCCCTGTACGACGAAATCCGCGCCACCCGGCCGGGTGCCCGGGTGGCCGTGCTGGCCTGGCTCGGCTATGACCCGCCGAACGGGCTGGGCCGGGCGGCGGCCCGCTCGGAGCACGCGCGGGCCGGGGCGGACGCCCTGGTCGAGCTGACCCGGACGCTGGCCCGGCACCGCCCCGACGCGACGGTGACGCTGGTCGGGCACAGCTACGGCGCGCTGGTGGTCGGGCTGGCCGCACCGGAGGTGCCGCCGCAGGTGACCGACCTGGTGACGCTGGCCGGGATCGGGATGGGCGTGGACCGCGCCGCCGCGCTGGGCACCGGAGCCCGGGTCTGGGCCGCCGAGGCGCCGGACGACTGGATCCGCCGGCTGCCCCCGGTGCGGGTGTTCGGCTTCGGGCACGGCGTCCGGCCGGCCAGCCCCGAGTTCGGGGCCCGGCCGCTGCCGGTGGACGGGGTGACCGGCCACGACGGCTACCTGGTGCCGGGCAGCGCGACGCGGCACGCGGCGGCCCTGGTCGTACTCGGCGTGGCCGGGACGACCACCGGCACGGCCGGCCCTGCCACCGGGACGGCGGTGACCCCCCGGTGAGCGTCCTCGACCGACGATCGATGAACCCCCTCGAACGGCGGCGAACCGACGGCGCGGCCCCGCACCCGTCCTCCCGGGCCGGATCGGACGGCGGCGGCCGGGACCGGGGTATCGACGGGCTGCGGGCGTACGCGATCGGCGGGGTGGTGTTCGGGCACTGGCTGGTCACCGCCCTGGTACTCGGCCCGGACGGCGCGCTGGGCACGGCCAGTCCGCTGGCCGCGATGCCGGCGCTGGTCCCGGTGACCTGGCTGTTCCAGACGCTCGGGCTCTTCTTCTTCGTCAGCGGGTACGCCTCGGCCCGGTCGCTCCGCTCGGCCGCCGCCCGGGGCCTCGGCCCGGCACGGTGGCTGCGCCAGCGGCTCGGTCGACTGGGCCGGCCGGTGCTGCTGCTGCTCGGCGGCTGGCTGGCGGTGCTGGCCGTGGCCGCCCTGCTCGGCACTCCGGCGGGCACCCTGCGTACCGTCGCCACGCTGGTGGTCAGTCCACTGTGGTTCCTGCTGCCGTTGGTGGTGCTGATCGCGTCGACCGCCCCGCTGGCCCGGGCACTGGACCGGTACGGGCCGGTCCGGCTGGCGGTACCCGCCGTGGCGTTGGTCACGCTGAGCGACCTGGCCGGGCGGAGCGGCGATCCGTCGGGCTGGCCGGTACCGCTGCCCGGGGACGGGGTGTGGCGGGTACCGGTCGCGGTGCTGGCCGGCTGGCTGCTGCCGTACCTGCTCGGGATGGCCCTCGCCGACGGCCGGCTCGGCGGCCGGCGGACCGCCGTCGGGCTGTTGCTGGCCGGTGCCGCCGGGATGGCCGGGCTGGGCTGGGCGGGCTATCCGCTCAGCGCGGTCGGGGTACCCGGGGACGGCATGTCCAACCTGGACCCGCCGTCACTGTTCGCGGTCAGCCTGGCGCTGGCCCAGGTCGGCGCGGCGCTGCTGGTCCGGCAGGTGCTGGCCGGCGCGCTGGCCCGGCCGGGCCGGTGGGCCGCGGTGAACCGGCTCAACACCGTGGCGATCAGCGTCTACCTGTGGCACCAGAGCACCCTGCTCGGGGTGACCGCGCTGGCCGCGCTCGCCGCCCGGCTGGCCGGCACGGGTCCGGTACCCGGACTGCACACGGTGCCGGACGGGCCCGGCTGGGTGGCCGCCCGGCTGGCCTGGCTGCCGCTGCTGGTCCTGGTCCTGTCCGTGCTGGTCGGGCGGGCCGGCGGCGACCGGCGGCGGCACCGCGACGGCCAGCGGCCGGCGTCCGGGACGCTTCCGGGCGTCCCGGACCGGCACGGACAGTGACCCTTGCCACCTGAACCGCGCGGCGCATGCGCCCGACTTCCACCTGCGGCCACGACGGACCCAAGGGGAGGCTGAAAGGGTTCAGTGACGAGCAGCGGGGCCTGATCCGCGCCCGGCAACGGTCGGAGTGCCGACACCCGGGGACCCGAATGGCCGACTGCGGCCACCGGGCTCTCCGGGTGTACGATGACTCACGTTCCAGGTCCGGTCGACAGATGGAGGTGATCGCTGTGCGAAATAGCGATCCTCCCAGTCGTGGCCGGGTCCTTGGTCAGTCCGCCTGAGCCGTGACATCTCCCGCCGACTGACCCAGTTCCGCTCCACACCGCATCCCCGGACCACTCCGGCATCTGCCGGCGTGCCGTCCCCGCTGTGCGAATCCGACGGCTGTCGCCGAGCCGAGGTGTGTGGAGCCGCCCGGTCACGACTTCGTGTGCGCGTCCACTGATCCCCGAGACACCCCGCCCGGCCCTGCGCCGGCCCGGGAGGTCTCCAGTCGCCACCCGGAGAGCAGAATCATGCAGCGTTACGTCGCCCCGCTGGGCTTCACCCTCGCCGCCGCCTGGGTCGTGCTGGTCTTCATCCTGGTCCGCGCGACCCCGTGACGACCGCCACCCCCGGGCCGACCGTCGACCCGTCCACCGGCGCCGTCCGCACGGTCGTCCGAGCGGCAGTCGTCCGTCCGCACGTACCCGGCCGGGCCGGTGACCGGCACCGACCGGGTACGTCCGCACACCTGTCCCCGCCCCGGCCGGCGCCCGCCCGTCAGACCAGGCGGGACGTCCAGAGCAGGCTCAGCCCCGCCGCGCAGAGCGCGAAGAGCAGCGCGATCCCCGCGTACCACTGGGTGATCTCCCGGGCCTCGGTACGAAACCCGATCGAGCTGCCCATGTCCTGGTAGACCTGCTTCAGCTCGTTGACCGAGGCCGCCTCGTAGAAGAAGCCCTGGGTCGTCTCGGCGAGTTCGGCCAGGGCCAGCCGGTCGACCGGCACCCGCTGCACCTGGCCACCGATGTCGACCTGGCCGGAATCGGTGCCGAACGCGATGGTCGAGACCGGCACGTTCGCCGCCTGCGCCGCCGCAGCGGCCTCCTCGATCGAGCGCCCCGAGGTCCGGTAGCCGTCCGAGAGCAGCACGATCCGGGCCGGCGGGATGCCCTGGGCGCCGTCCGCCGGCACCGACCGGATCGCCTCCAGGCAGGTGAAGACGGCCTCGCCGGTCGCGGTAGCCTCGGCCAGCACCAGGCCGTCGATGGCCTGGGTCACCGCCGGGCGGTCCTTGCCCGGCGGTACCAGCACGTTGGCCGACTTGGCGAAGGCGACCAGCCCGAGGTTGTAGGTCGGCGGCAGCTCCGCGACGAACTGCTTCGCCGCCTCCTGGGCCGCCTCCAGCCGGTTCGGCGGCACGTCGTCGGCCTCCATCGACAGCGACACGTCGATCGCCAGCATGATGGTGGCCCGCTCCAGCGGCTCCTTGGTGTCGACCGCCGGCCGGGCCATCCCGGTGGCCAGGATCAGCAGGCTGAGCAGCATCACCCCGGCCGCGGCGTGCCGGCGCCAGCCGATCCCCTTCGGCGCGAGGGTGCGCAGCAACTCGACGTTGGTGAACCGCATCGCGTACGTACGGCGATGCAGTTGCCGCCAGACGTACGCCCCGGCGAGCAGCAGCACGGGCAGCACGGCCAGCAGCCACCACGGTTGCAGAAAACGGATCATCGTGTCGTCCCCCGGGTACGGGCGTGCCGCTGCGCTGCGACGAAACGCACCATGTCCAGCAGCCAGTCGGAGTCGGTACGCAGCCGCAGGTGCGCCGCTCCGGCGGCCCGCAGCTGGTGGGCGATGGCGGCACGCTGGGCGGCCGCCGCGGCGGCGTAACGGCGCCGCAACCGTGGGTCGGCGGTCTGCACCTCGTGCAGCTCCCCGGTCTCGGGGTCGACGACGGGCAGCACCCCGACGTCCGGCAGCTCCAGTTCCCGCGGGTCGACCACCTCGACGGCGAGCACCTCGTGCCGGACCCCGAGCTTGCGTACCGGGCGTCCCCACTGCTCCGGCGGGGCCAGGAAGTCGGAGATCACCACGGCCATCCCGCGTCGCCGGGGCGGGCGGTTGAGCGCGTCGACCAGCAGACCGAGGTCGGTCCGCCCCGGCCGGGTCGGCGTGCCGGCGATGGTCCGGAGCAGTCCCTGCGCCTCCTTGCGCCCCGGCCGGGCGGGCAACCGCAGCACCCCCGGTGGCGTGGCCGGGGATCCGGTCCGGCCGTCCCGGGGCGGGCCGGTGCCGATCACCGCGCCGATCCGGTTGCCGCCGCGCACGGTCAGGTGGGTGATCGCCGCCGCCGCCGCGATCACGAGTTCCCGCTTGAGCCAGCGGCCGGTGCCGAAGTCGAGGCTGGCCGACAGGTCCACCGCCAGCCAGGTCTCCAGCTCCCGGTCGGCGACCGTACGCCGGACGTGCGGCACGGTCGTCCGGGCCGTCACCGGCCAGTCCATCCGGCGTACGTCGTCGCCGGGGCGGTATTCCCGGGACTCCCCCGCCTCGGTGCCGGGCCCCGGCAGCAGGCCGAGGTAGTCGCCCTGGAGCAGCCCGTCGAGTTTGCGGGTGACCAGCAACTGCAACCGGGAGAGTACGGCGTCGGCCCGGGCCGGACTGCTGTCGGTCGCCGACATCATGCCGGCGGGCGCCCGGGCCACGCCGGGTTGGCCGCCGGCACCCCGGACGCGGGCCCGAGGACGGGTCCGGAACCGTTCGGCGGGGCGGGGGTGGCGTTCTGCCGGGGCGCGACCGAGGGCAGCGGGATGGTGGACATCACCCGGTCGACGACGTGGTCGGCGGGGATGTTGTCGGCCAGCGCGTCGTAGCTGAGCACCAGCCGGTGCCGGAGGATGTCCGGGGCGATGTCCTGGACGTCCTGCGGCAGCGCGTAGTCCCGGCCGCGCATCAGGGCGAGCGCCCGGGTGGCCCGGACGATGCCGAGCGAGGCGCGCGGGCTGGCGCCGTACTGGATGAGCTGGGCCACGTCCGGCATCCCGTGCTCGGCCGGTGCGCGGGTGGCCAGCACCAGGCGTACGGCGTAGTCGACCAGGGCGTTATGCACGAAGACCTTGTCGGCCTTCTGTTGCAGCCCGACGAGTTCGAGCGGGGTGAGGACCGACGCCGGCTCGGGGGCGCTGACCCCCATCCGGTAGACGATCTCGCGCTCCTCGGCGTCCGTGGGGTAGCCGACGATGATCTTCATCAGGAAGCGGTCCCGCTGCGCCTCGGGCAGCGGATAGACACCCTCCTGCTCGATCGGGTTCTGGGTGGCCATCACCAGGAACGGGTTCGGCACCCGGTGGGTCTGCCCGCCGATCGACACCTGCTGCTCGGACATCACCTCGAGCAGCGCCGACTGCACCTTGGCCGGTGCCCGGTTGATCTCGTCGGCGAGCAGGAAGTTCACGAAGACCGGCCCGAGCTCGACGTCGAACTTCTCGCTCGACTGCCGGTAGATCCGGGTACCGACGATGTCCGCGGGGACCAGGTCCGGAGTGAACTGCACCCGGGCGAAGGTACCGCCGACCACCCGGGCCAGGGTCTCCACCGCGAGCGTCTTGGCCACCCCCGGTACCCCTTCGAGCAGGCAGTGCCCGCGGGCCAGCAGGGCGACGAACATCCGCTCCACCATCCGGTCCTGCCCGACGATGACCCGCTTGACCTCGAAGAGGGCTCGTTCCAGCAGGGTGGCGTCCTCGGCCGGGGTGCTGCCCACGGTGGGGACGGCACCGCCGACGTCGGGCGGGGTCGGGGTGTCGGGCGTCGTCGGCTGGGCCACCGGTCCTCCACAGCGGGGTCAGGAAATCAGGGGTCGGCGCGCGCCGACGCCCCCAAGCGTCGCACGTCGAGCTGAGAGACCGCGAAGGGAGAACCGGATTTGCGGTTCCATCCCGCGCATTTGCGCCTCGGCGAGGCGCGCAATCCGGAAAACGGTCGATGGTGGGTAGACATAGAGGGGTTTTCTCTGTGTACGATGCAGCGAATCGCCGGGCGGCTCCCCCCGTGGCCGCCCGGCGATCTCTTCCTCCGGGCTCCCTCCGCCGGCGCCGTAGACTCGCCGCCGTGAGTGACGGGTCCGCAGCCGCGAGCGGTGGCTCTCCACCGGCAGACAGCCCGCCCCGGATCTGCTCGGCCCGGGGCTGCCGGGCAGCGGCCGTCTGGGCGTTGCACTGGAACAATCCCCGGCTGCACACCCCGCAGCGGCGCAAGACCTGGCTCGCCTGTGCCGACCACCGCCGCTCGCTCGGCGACTTCCTCGGCGCGCGCGGGTTCCTTCGCGAGGTAACACCCGCCGGGGGATCGCCTACGCTCGACACGTGAGCGAGCGAGGCGGCGACCGAAGCGAGCACGGCAGCGCAGACCGAAGCGAGCACGGCGAGGACGACCGAAGCGAGCACGGCGCGGCGTCGACCGGTGAGCCGGCGTCCGGACGGTCCCGAGCCGGGCCGACCGACCCGCTGGAGCCGTGGCCGGAGACCGTGCACTGGCAGCCGGTCTCCACCGACCTGATCAAGGTGGAGGCACTGCGGCTCGGCATCGGCATGCTGGCCCTCGCCGCCGGCGCCGGAGTCGGCCTGGCGCTCACCGGCCACTGGTTCTTCGGCCTCCTGCTCGGCGCGGTGGTCGTGCTGACCGTCTGGCGGCTGGCGGTGATCGTCCGGGCCGTCCGGGCCTGGGGGTACGCCGAGCGCGACCACGACCTGCTGGTCCGGCACGGCCTGCTGGTCCGGCGGCTGTCGATCGTGCCGTACGCCCGGATGCAGTTCGTCGATGTCACCGCCGGGCCGCTGGAACGGGCCTTCGACCTGGCCACCGTGCAACTGCACACCGCCGCCGCCGCGAGCGACGCCCGGGTGCCCGGCCTGCGTCCGGCCGAGGCGTCCCGGCTGCGCGACCGGCTCACCGCCCTCGGCGAGGACCGGGCGGAGGGTCTGTGACCCCCGAGGAGGCCGCCGAGCCCCGGCAGCGGCTGCACCCGTTGAGTCCACTGCTGCACGGGGCGAAGTCGCTGGTGGTGATCGTCGCCGCGCTCTCCTGGTCGACCCTGTCCCGGGTCGGCCTCGGCTTCTTCGCCCTGCTGGTGGCGGTACTGCTGGTCGGCGCGCTCGCGCTCTCGGTGGTCAGTTGGTACAACACCGGCTACCACATCGTCGGGCGGGAGCTGCGGATCCACGAGGGACTGCTGTGGCGGCGTACCCGGGCGATCCCGCTGGAGCGGTTGCAGTCGGTGGAGGTGGTCCGGCCACTGCTGGCCCAGCTCAGCGGGCTGGCCGAGCTGCGGCTGGAGGTGGTCGGCGGCGGCAAGACGGAGGCGCCGCTGGCGTACGTCACGGTGGCCGACGCGGTGGCGCTGCGGGAACGCCTGCTGGTGCTGGCCGGCCGGGCGCCGTCCGGCCCGACCGGAGCGCCCGCCGAGGCCGCCGGCCCCGACACGGTACCGCCCGGGCAGCCCGGAGCGCCGTGGCCGGGTCAGCCCGGCGTACCCGGCCTTCCGGGGCTGGTCGGCACCGCCGAGCCACCGGCCGGCCGGCACCTGCACGCGGTGTCCAACCGCGACCTGCTGGTCAGCCAGCTCCTCACCCCGCAGGCGTTCCTGCTGCCGTTCGGCCTCGCCTTCGTGCTGACCCAGTTCTTCACCGAGGGCTCGTGGTCGTTCATCGCGGTCGCCAGCACCCTCACCGCGATGGCCGGGGTGGTGCTCCAGCCGATCCGGCGGGTACTGGACGACTGGAGTTTCCGGCTGGCCCGCGACGACGCCGCGCTGCGGGTCCGGCACGGTCTGCTGGAGACCCGGGCCCAGACCGTACCGCTGGACCGGCTCCAGGCGATCGGGGTCACCTGGCCGCTGCTCTGGCGGATGAAGGGGTGGCTGCGGATGCGGCTGTCGGTCGCCGGGATCGCCAGCGGTGAACTGGACGACCGGAGCCACCCGGACCGGCTGCTGCCGGTCGGCGACCTGGGCACGGCACAAATGATCATGTCGGAGATCCTTCCCGGGGTGGCGATCACCGGCACCCTCACCCCGCCGCCGGCCCGGGCCCGCTGGGTGCACCCGCTGGCCCGTACCGCGCTCGGCGCCGGGCTCTCCGCCCGGGTCTTCGCGGTCCGCTCCGGACTGCTGACCCGGGAACTCCTCGTCGTGCCGTACGCCCGGATCCAGAGCGTACGGGTGGTGCAAGGTCCGCTGCAGCGCCGGCTGCGGCTGGCCACCGTCTACGCGGACACGGCCGGCGGGCCCGGCGCGGCAGCCCGGGACCGGGACCTGTACGAGGCGTGGGCGCTGGCGGCGGAACTGACCGTCCGGGCCCGGGCCGCCCGGGTCAGCGACCCGCGCTGACCGTCCGCTCCGGCGCCGGCCCCGACTCCGGCCCGCTGTCGGTGCCTGCCCCGGCCCGGGCACCTGTGCTGGCCTTCGGGGCGCTGTCGACGTCCGGCCCGGGCTCCCCGGCCGGCCCGGTGCCGGCCTGGGAGGTCGCCGCCCCGGCCGGATCCGGCTCGACCGGCCGGCGGCGGGCCCTGCGCGCCGCCCACCAGCGCTCGGCGAGCCCGACGACCAGGAAGGTCACCCCCACGTACGCCCAGCCGACCAGTACGTCGATCACGTAGTGCTCGCCCGCGTAGACCAGGGTGAAGGTCATCGCCAGCGGGTAGCAGAGCAGCAGCGGCCACCAGCGTCGCCGGGTCGCGCCGAGGAAGAAGACCACCACGAAGAGCGCCCAGGCGGTGTGCAGCGACGGCATCGCGGCAACCGGGTTGGAGGCGATCTGACCGGCGTTGAGCAGGTTGCCGGCGCCGTGCATGCCGAACTCCCGCCAGCCTCGGGTGGAGATCCGGGCGACCTCCTCCAGCATCCCGTACTGGGCGGCCCACCAGGGCGGCGCGGCCGGGTAGAGGAAGTAGGTCACCAGGCCACTGGCGCAGAGAAAGCCCCACCGGCGCATGAACGCCGCCCAGCGGGGTCGGGAGCGCAGCCAGAGCACCACCGCCGCGGCCAGGGTGACCACGAAGTGCGAGAAGTAGACCCAGCTCACCCCGACGTCCCACCAGTGGATGCCGTCCGGGTCGTAGAGGTGCTGTTGCAGCCAGACCGTCGGGACCTGGCCGTCCATCGCCCAGCCGAACATCCACCGGTCGGTGACGATCAGCTCGTAGGCGTGCGGTGTCGCCCCGTTGTCCGCAAACCCCCGGGAGAGGTTGTACAGGGCCAGCAGCACCACCACCGGCAGCCAGTCCCGGGCGAATCCCAGGTGCGTCCGCCAGGGGCGGTCACTGCGCCAGGCTATGGTGGCGGCCCAGAGCCAGGCGAAGGCGTACAGCGGGTCGGTGGGCAGGCCGATCAGCAGCCAGGCGGCGACGAAGGCCACCGCCCAGATCGACATGGCGACGAACCGGCGGCGGCGCCGGCCGTCCGGGGCCGCCGGACCGGGCGGCGGCGCGGGTGGGGTGTCGGTGACGGTAACGAGCATCGCCGTCCAGGTTAACGGCGCCGGTACGCCGGACTCCGGGAGGGACGGACGGCACGCGGTACCGCGCGGACCGTGGGACCGGATTCGATCGGGCTAGCAACTCGCTTGCTAGCTTAGCAACTCAGTTGCTAGTGTCCCGGGCCATGTCGGTCTCCCGGATCCTGCTCGGCCTTCTCGAACCGCACTCCCAACACGGCTACGTGCTGCGCCGCCGCTACGACGAGTGGTTCGGCAACAGCCGCCCGCTCAAGTCGGCCCAGGTCTACGCCACTCTCGGCCGGCTGGACCGGGACGGGCTGATCGACCTGACCGGAGTGGCCAGCGGGGTCGGCCCGGACCGCCGGGTCTACGCCATCACCGAGGCGGGCGTCGGCGAACTCGACCGCTGGCTCGACGAGCCGGAGGTGCCCGAGGTGACCGGCAGCCGGCGGGTGCTCTTCGCCAAGGTGCTGATCGCACTCTCCAGCGGCCGACCGGCCGAGCCGATGCTCGACCGGCAGCGCCAGGCGCACCTGGCCCGGATGCGCGAGCTACGCGCCCAGCGGCAGGCCGGCGACCTGCTCGCGCAGCTCGACGCCGACTTCGAGATGTACCACCTCGACGCCGATCTGAAGTGGATCGACGGCGCCGTCGCCCGGCTCGCCCGGCTGGCCGCGCTGGTATCCCGCGTCGACGACGCGGAGAAGGAGTCCCGATGACATCCCAGGGCAGCACGATGACTCTCCAGGGCCGTGACCTGGCCATCCGGTTCGGCCGGACCGTCGCGCTCGACGGCGCCGACGTGACCATCGCCCCCGGCGAGATCGTCGCCATCATGGGACCGTCCGGCTCCGGCAAGTCGACCCTGCTGCACGTACTCGCCGGCATCCTCCGCCCCGAGCACGGCGAGGTACGCCTCGACGCACAGCGCATCGACAACCTCTCCGACAGCCGGCGCAGCAGCCTCCGGCTCCGGTCGTTCGGCTTCGTGCTCCAGTTCGGCGACCTGGTGCCGGAGCTGTCCCTGCGGGAGAACGTCGAACTGCCGTTACGGCTGCTCGGCAGGCCCCGGGCCGAGGCCCGGCGCCGAGGTGCCGAGTTGCTCGGCCACCTGGCCGTGGCCGAGCTGGCCGACCGGCGCCCGGGGCAGGTCTCCGGCGGTGAGGCACAGCGCGTCGCCGTCGCCCGCGCGCTCGCGCACCGACCGTCGGTGATCTTCGCCGACGAGCCGACCGGGGCGCTGGACAGCGCGGCCGGCGAGGTGGTGCTGGACGCGCTGACCGGGCTGGCCCGCAAGGAGGGCAGGTCGGTCGTGATGGTCACCCACGAGGCCCGGGTCGCGGCGTACGCGGACCGCACCGTCTTCCTCCGCGACGGGCGGGTAGCCGCATGAGGCGGTGGATCTGGCTCGGACTGAGGCTGTCGATCGGCTCCGGGCGGGGCGGGCTGCTGCGTACCGCGCTGATGTCGTCCGGGGCGGCGCTCGGCGTACTGCTGGTGCTGGCGTCGCTGGCCACGGTCTCGGTCGCCGGGGCGCAGCACGAGCGGGCGGAGGCGCGCACGCCGGTACGGGAGGAGAAGCCGGCCAGCCCGTCGGCACTGCGGATCTACGACATTGAGGACGCGGTCGGCGGCCGGGTGCTCCGGCGTACCGCCGTGGTGGGCGCCACCGCGACCAGCCCGCGCCCGCCCGGGGTGGCCGTGCTGCCCGCGCCCGGGGAGATGGTGGTGTCGCCGGCCCTGCGCGACCTGCTCGCCACCGACCCCCGGGCGGCCGGGCGCTTCCCGCAGCGGATCATCGGCACGGTCGGCCCGGCCGGGCTGCTCGCCCCGGACGAGCTGCTGGCCTACGTCGGCGCCCCACCGGCAGCGGTGCCGGAGGAGGATCGGATGCTCGACGAGCACTGGCCGGTCACCGGCTTCGGCCATGCACTGGAGTACGCCCTCGGCCAAGGCTCCGGACCGGACGTCTTCACCCCGGCCCGGATCCTGGCCACCGCCTTCGGGCTCTTCGTGCTGGTCCCGTTCGGCGTCTTCCTGGCCACCTGCGCCCGGCTCTCCGCCTCCACCCGGGACCGCCGGATCGCCGCGCTGCGGCTGCTCGGCGTCTCGGCCCGGCAGGCGACGCTGGTCAACGCGGTGGAGACCGGGGTGGTCACGATCGGCGGCGCGTTGCTCGGCCTGACCGGCTTCGCGATCCTCGCCCCGCTGTCGGAGGGCTGGCGGATCGGCCGGCTGCGCTGGTACGCCGCCGACCTCGCCGTACCGGTCCCGGTGGTCGTCGGCATGCTCGCGCTGACCGTGGCGTACGCGGTCGCCATCGGCGTCCTCGCCACCCGACCGGCCCGGGTCAACCCGCTGGCCGTGCGCCGGGACGCGCCGCACCGCCGGCCCGGCGTCTGGCGGCTGCTGCCGCTGCTGGCCGGGCTCGCCGGGGCGGTGCTGGCCGGCTGGACCGGCCGGCACGAACCCCACCAGTCCGACGCCCTGCTCTTCGCCCTCTCGATGCTGCTCATCGGGCTGGCCTTACCGCTGGCCCTGCCCACCCTCGGGTACGCCGCCGCCGCACTGGTCGCCCGGCTGCCGGGTACCCCGGTCTGGCTGGAACTGGCCGCCGCCCGGCTGCGGCACGCCCCCGGGGTGGCACCCCGGCTGGTCGCCGCCTTCACCGTGATGATCTACGTGGCCGGGATGGGCTCCCTCGGCGTCAGCCTGGTCGTCGACGTCCGCGACCTCGGCGCGGCCGACCCGGGCGGGCCCCGGATGTACTCGGTCCGCGGCCCGGGGCCGATCCCGGCCGCCGAACTGCGGCAGGTCCCCGGCGTGCAGGTCGTCGACCTGGCCAGCCTGCCGGCGACCGTCTCCGGCGAGCAGGGCTATCTGATCGTCGGCGACTGCGCGGACTTCACCGGCATGTTCAGGCTCGACGCCGGGGAATCCTGCGTGGACGGCCGGGTTTACCGGCTGGTGCACGAGCACTGGTTCGGCGGGCCACCGCTGCCGGAGCCGGGTAGTGAGGTGATCGCGCAGGGCGGCACCCGGATCCCGGTACCGGAGCAGATCCTGCACACGCGGATGCGGTTCGACGTGGGGATGGGCGGCATGATGCTGGTCACCCGGCAGGCGCCGGTCGCCGCCACGCTGAACGTCCCGCCGTCCTCCTCGATGCAGTTGGTGGCGAGCGACCCGGCCACCGCCGACCGGGCCGCCCAGGTGCTGGCCGCCCAGGTGCCGAGCCACTATCTCGGCGGCGACCTCGGCGCCCGGCGCGGCTTCGACACGGAACTCCTGGTGACCCTGCTGGTCACCGGGCTCACCGTGACCTTCGTGCTCGGCATCGGGGCGTTCGCCGCCGCCGCGATCGACCGCACGGTGGAGCGGCGCCGCGACAACGCCACGCTGGCCGTGGTCGGCACCAGCCCGCGCACCATCACCGCCGGAGAGGTCGGGTTCGGCACCCTGCCGCTGGTGATCGGGCTCGGCCTGGCCAGCCTGGCGACGGTCACCCTCGCGGCCGTCCTCGCCGGCCTGCTCGACCTGGACGTGGGGCGGGTGTTCGACCGGGTCGCCCCGGCGCTCTGGCTGGCTGGCGGGGCGCTGGCGGTCGGGCTGGTGCTGATCGCCGTACCGGCCTGGCTGACCCAGCGGATCACCGCCGAACAGCTCCGCCGCCCCTGACCGGGCGGCGGTCGGGAGCAGCCGATACCCGGGGCAGCTCGGCCCCCGGGTACCGGCCAGGTCGCCGGCACGGGCGGGCCGCCGGCATTGCGCAGACGAAGGCCCGCCGGGCGTACGGGTCGAAGCTGTGGACTATCCGATAGCGGTACGGCGTGTCGCACCGTGTCGGCAACGCCGGTCGGCGGAACATCTACGCTTTGCCCATGGACCAGGAACACCCGGCCGAGCAGGCGCCGGAGTCACCGTCGGAGTCGGACCCACCGCAGGTCAGCGGGCCCACGACGGAGCCGCAGAGCGTATTTCCGCCGGGCCTGACCGCCCGGGTCGAGCTGACCGTCACCGACGTCGACACCGCGCAGGCGGTCGGCTCCGGCGACGTGCCGGTGCTGGGCACGCCCCGGGTGCTGGCGCTGGCCGAGGCGGCTACCGTCGCCGCCACCGCGAGCCGGCTGCCGGCCGGGATGACCACCGTCGGCATGCGGGTGGAACTCGACCACCGGGTGCCGACCGCGATCGGCCGGACCGCCGTGGCGCAGGCCCGGCTGGCCAAGGTCGACGGGCGGCGGCTGCTCTTCGAGGTGGCCGTCACCGAGGGCGCGACGACGGTAGCCGAGGGCCGGGTGGAACGGGTCCTGGTGGACCGGCACCGGTTCGTGGAGCGGGCTCTCGGTACGGCATGACGACGACCATGGGCATCGCCTTCACCGAGATCGCCGACCGGGTGTACGTGCTGCGCCAGCCGCTGCTCGACGTCAACGTGACCCTGGTGGTCGGCGACGGCACGGCGCTGGTGGTGGACACCCTCTCCACCGCCGGTCAGGCCGCCGAACTGCTCTCCGCCGTCCGGGGGCTCACCGCCGATCCGCTGGTGGTGGTCAACACGCACCACCACTTCGACCACTGCTTCGGCAACGCGGCGCTGGCCGCCGGGGGCCCGGTGCCGATCTACGCCCACTCCGAGACCGTCCGGCTGCTCCGCGAACAGCCCGCGCTGGTGCGCCGGCAGGCGTACGACGAGGTGCTGCCGGCCGATCCCGGGCTCGCCGCCGAGCTGGCCCGGACCACGATCCTCGCCCCCACCCACCCGGTGCACCAGGAGGCCACGATCGACGTCGGCGGCCGGGCGGTGCTGCTGCGCCACCTCGGCCGGGGGCACACCGAGGGTGACCTGGTGGTGCAGGTACCGGACGCCGACGTGCTGGTCGCCGGTGACCTGATCGAGCAGAGCGGCCCGCCGGCCTTCGAGGACGCCTTTCCGCTGGAGTGGGTGGAGACGGTCGCCGCGCTGCTCCGCTGCCTCACCCCGGGCACGGTGGTGGTGCCGGGCCACGGCACGGTGGTCGACACCGAGTTCGTCCGGGTCCAGCACGACGACCTGGCCACCATGAGCTGGCTGATCCGCAACGGGGACGCCGATCGGGCCCCCGCCGAGCGGGTCGCCCAGCGCACGCCGTTCGGCCCGGAGGCCGGCCTCGCCGCCGTCCAGCGCGGGTACGCCGAGCTGCGCGGCGACGCCTAGCAGCCCGACGTTCGAGGGACGGGTGACCGAGGAGGGTGGCCGGCGGCTGTTACGCAGCGCGGCCACCCCGCAGCGGGCCACCTTCCTGGAACTGCTGCTCGATCTGGTCTTCGTCTTCGCCCTCACCCGGATCTCGGCCCGGTTGATCGCGGACTTCACCGGCGACCAGCGCGGCGTACCGGCCGGCGTCGGGCAGTCCCTGCTGCTCTTCCTGGCCCTGTGGGCCCTCTGGTCGCTGACGGTCTGGTCGACCAGTTGGCTGGAGCCGGAGGCGCCGGTGGTGCAGACCGTCGTCGTGCTGACCACCATCGGTGCCATGGTGATGGCCGTCGCGGTACCCGACGGCTTCGGCGAGCGGGCCCCGCTCTTCGCGGTCACCTTCGTGGCCCTCCAGATCGGCCGGGTGGTGTACTTCCACCTCGCCGAGCACGGCCGGCCGGATCCGCGGCAGTCCATCCGGATCCTGTTCTGGCTCGGCCTGAGCGCGCCGCTCTGGGTCGTCGGCGGGCTGGTCGAGGAGGGCACGGTCCGGGGACCGCTCTGGACCGTCGCGGTACTCGTCGACTACACCGGGCTGCTCCTCGGCTGGCCGACCCCTCGCCTCGGTGCGCAGCGGCTCGGCGTCCGCCGGATCGCGGCCGAGCACCTGGCCGAGCGGTACCAGCAGTTTCTCCTCATCGCGCTCGGTGAGGCGATCTTCGTCATCGGGCTGGCCTTCAGCGGCAGCCGGTTCCACGCCGAGCAGACGGTCGGGTTCGCGCTGGCGCTGGCGAGCACCCTCCTGCTGTGGCGGATCTACTTCCATCTGGCGGGACGGGTGCTGGGCGCGGCGATAAGCCGCTCCCGGAACACCTCCCGGCTCACCACCGACCTGGCGTTCGCCCACCTCGCGATGATCGCCGGGATCGTGCTGACCGGCGTCGGCTTCGAGCTGTTCATCACCGAGCCGCTCGACGACCTCGCGGCGACCTGGCTCGTCGCCATCCTCGGCGGCCCCGCGCTCTTCCTCGCCGGACGATCGGTCCTCGAGTTCCAGGTCTTCGGCCGGATCTCCCGATCCCGGGCGGGCGGTCTGCTGGCCCTCGGGCTGCTGACCCCGGCAGCCCTGCACCTGCCGCCGCTCGCCGCCGGTGCCGCCGTCACCGTGGTACTGCTCGGGGTCGTCGGCGCGGACGCGCGGCGCTCGTACGGCAGGCCGGTGGAGGAACCGGCACCACCGGTCTAGTGTCCGGTGCCGTCGCGGCCGGCGGGGCGGGTCAGCCGGGGAAGCGGCGGGCGACCTGCGCCCGGGTCGGCATCGAGACCGCGCCGCCCGGGGACTCGCAGACCAGCCCGGCGACCTGGAGCGCGTAGCCGACCCGGTCGGACCAACCGGCCGGGTCCGCCGGGAGGCCGTCGGCGAGCAAGCCGGCGATCAGGGCCGCCATCACCGAGTCACCCGCGCCGGTGGCGTCGACGGCGTCGACCACCGGCGCCGGCAGGCGTACTCCAGCGGTGTCGGCGGCGGTCGAGACCAGCGCGCCGCGCGGACCCAGGGTGACCACGACGGTGCCGGCGCCGAGGTCGTGCAGCCGCCCGGCGACGGCCTCGGCAGAGGCGTCGCCGTAGAGCACCTCGGCGTCGGCCACACTCAGCTTGACCAGGTCGGCGGAGGCGACGAACTCGGCCACCACGTCCCGGAACCCGGCCACCGCGGCCTGGTCCGGCAGCAGCCGGGGCCGCACGTTCGGGTCGAAGACCCGCAGGCCGGTGGCGAGCGTCCAGGCCCGCCGGGCGGCGGCCAGCACCGGCGGGCAGAGCAGCACGATCGAGCCGGCATAGAGCACCGAGGCGCCCTCGACCAGGGGTACGTCGAGATCCTCCGGCCCGAGCAGCCCGTAGGAGAGCGGTTCCCCGTAGAACCGGAAGTCGGGTTCCGCCCCGGCGAAGGTGGCCACCGCCAGCGCGGTGGGCACGGGGCGGACCACCACGCCCCGCCGGCCGACCCCGGCGACGGCCAGGAAGTCGGCGATCCGCCCGGCGAGTACGTCGTCGCCGAGCGAGCCGGCGAACTCCACCTCCGCGCCGAGCCGGGCCGCCCCGACGGCCACGTTCAGCGGGGCCCCGCCGATCGCCTGCCGGTAGACGGGCTGCCCGTCGTACTCGCCGTCCAGCAGGTCGACGAGGGCCTCGCCCAGCACCACCGCGTATCCCATCCGAGCCCTCCCGCACCGCACCGCATCGCACCGGCCGAGTCCGGTGTTCCCCCTGACCCTGGCACATCGGCGGTTCCGTCGTGCCCACCGGGCGGACCGGGCGGCGGCTCCCGCCCCGGGGAGCGTGATCCGCGACGGTGCACCGGACGGGTCGGCCGGACGTCCGACCCGGTGGCCAGCCGTTCCGCCGGGAAACATTTCATCGAGAGATTCCTATTGCCTCGGGCCGGGTTCCGTGATGCGATTGCCCGTACCGAGCCAGTGCGGGGGCTGACGCGCTGTGCCGGGTGCCGGCAAGGGGCCACGCGAAGGGCACACATCCGTGATCGGACTGTGCGCCGTGTCGCCCGTCTGCCGTCCGGCAGATACCAGCCCACCACCTCTGGCGGGGCGGACCGGCGATACCGCAACCAGTGTCGGAAGCGGGCGCCCGCCGTGTCGCGGGTCCCCCGCAGGTCGTCCGCAGCGTCGGTTACCAGCTGCGACACTGAACCTTTTTCAACCTGAACAGCGCGGCGAGTGCGCCCGATCTCCACCTTCGGCCGCCACCGACCGCGAGGGGAGGTTGCAAGAGGTTCACTGCCCCCAGAAGGAGAACTCGGTGAAACGTCTACGCAGGATCGCGGTACTCGGAGCCGTGGCCGCGCTCACCGCCGGTGTCATCACGGTGGTCAATCCCACTCCGGTCACCGCGCACGGTGCCGCCATGGCGCCGGGCAGCCGTACCTTCCTCTGCTGGAAGGACGGGCTCAGCCCGCAGGGCGACATCAGGCCCAACAACCCGGCCTGCGCGGCCGCGGTAGCGCAGAGCGGGGCCAACTCGCTCTACAACTGGTTCAGCGTGCTGCGCTCGGACGCGGCGGGCCGGACCACCGGCTTCGTCCCGGACGGGCAGCTGTGCAGTGGCGGCAACAGCAGCTTCAGCGGCTACAACCTGGCCCGCAACGACTGGCCGCTGACCCACCTGACCGCCGGTGGCAACTTCAACTTCAAGTACAGCAACTGGGCCCACCACCCCGGCACGTTCTACTTCTACGTGACCCGGGACGGCTGGAGCCCGACTCAGGCGCTGAACTGGAGCGACCTGGAGGCGACGCCGTTCCTGACGGTGACCAACCCGCCGCAGCAGGGCGCGGTCGGCAGCAACGAGGGCCACTACTACTTCAGCGGGCGGCTGCCGACCGGCAAGAGCGGCCGGCACATCATCTACTCCCGCTGGGTCCGCTCGGACAGCGCCGAGAATTTCTTCGGCTGCTCCGACGTGGTCTTCGACGGCGGCAACGGCGAGGTCACCGGGGCTGGCCCGGGTGCCAACCCGACCAACCCGCCCACCGGCAACCCGACCACCCCGCCGACCGGCAACCCGGGCCCGGCCGCCTGCACCGCCACGTACCGGTCGACCGGTAGCTGGAGCGGCGGCTTCCAGGCCGAGGTGACCATCCGGAACAGCGGCACCACCGCGCTGAGCGGCTGGAGCACCCAGTGGACCTGGGCGAACGGCGAGACCATCGGCAGCCTGTGGAACGGCACGCACAGCCAGAGCGGCAGTACGGTGACCGTCCGCAACGTCGCGCACAACGGCAGCCTCGCCCCGGGTGCGAGCGCCACGTTCGGCTTCGTGGGCAGCGGCAACAGCACCGGCGCCCCGACGCCGACCTGCACCAGCCCGTAACCGCCACCGCAGAACGCGACGGGCCCGGCGTCGGCGGCGTCGGGCCCGTTCGCTGGGCTCAGGAGGTCGGACGGGCGGTCAGCGGACCATCGAGCCGACCACCGGCTTGGTCAGCAGGGCCGACTGGTTGCGCTGGATGCCCGGGTCCAGGGTGCGGGCCACGAAGATGGCGTGCCAGACACAGAAGATCAGCACGGTCCAGATCTTGCGGGAGTGGTCGGCCTCGCCCCGCTGGTGCTCGTCGAGCAGCCGCATCGCGTACGACAGGTCGAGCAGGTCGCCCGCGCCGGAGATCGAGAAGATGTGCCGGGCCCAGTCGTACATCTCGCCGGCCAGCCAGACCCGGGTCGGGGTCGGGAAGCCCAGCTTGCGCCGGTTGACGATGGCCGGCGGCACCACGCCCTGCAACGCCTGCCGCATGGCGTATTTCGTCGCGTCGGAGCGGGGCGGCAGCTTCAGGTCCACCGGGATGCCGGCGGCGACCTCGAACACCTCCCGGTCGAGGAACGGCACCCGCACCTCCAGCGAGTGCGCCATCGAGATCCGGTCCGCCTTGACCAGGATGTCGCCGCGCAGCCAGGTGTAGAGGTCGACGTACTGCATCTTGGTCACGTCGTCCAGCTCGGTGCACTCGGCGTAGATCGGCGCGGTCACGTCGGTGTAGCGCACCCCCGGGTCGTACCGGCGGAGCAGCTTCTGCTTCTCCTCCTCGGTGAACATCCGGGCGTTGCCGTAGTAGCGCTGCTCGATCGGGGTGGTGCCGCGCTCCAGGAAGCTCTTGCCCTTGACCCCCTGCGGGATCGCCTTGGAGACCGCGCGCAGCCCCTTCTGCACCCCGCCGGGCAGGCCGTTGACCGCGCCGAGCGAGAGCGGCTCCCGATAGATCGTGTACCCGCCGAAAAACTCGTCCGCGCCCTCGCCGGAGAGCACCACCGTGACATGCTCGGCGGCCTTCTTGGCGACGAAGTAGAGCGGCACCAGAGCCGGGTCGGCGACCGGGTCGTCCAGGTGCCAGACGATCTTCGGCAGCGCCTCCATCATGTCCCGGGGGCCGATCTTGGTCGGGATGGTGGTCACCCCGAGGTGCCGGGCCGAGTCCTGGGCCACCTCGATCTCCGAGTAGCCGGGCACGTCGTAGCCGACGGTGAAGGTGAGGATGTTGGGGTTGAACTCCCGGGCCAACGCCACCACGGCGGTCGAGTCGATGCCGCTGGAGAGGAAGCAGCCGACGGGCACGTCGGCCCGCATGTGCATCCGGACGCTCTCCCGCAGCGTCTCCCGGATCCGGTCGTAGAGCTTCTGCGGCTCCTGCACCGGGGCGGGCCGGAACACCGGCCGGTACCAGCGGCGCACCTCGATCTGCCGGCCCGGGCTCCAGGTCAGGTACTCCCCGGAGCCGATCCGGTTGATCCCCTGGTGCAGGGTGCCGGGCTCGGGGACGTACTGCAACGTCAGGTAGTGCGACAGGTTGGCGGTGTCCACCCCGGCGTCCCCGGCGTGCGCCGACGGCGCGAACGGCAGCAGCGCCTTCTTCTCCGAGGCGAGGTAGACCCCGTCCCGGGTCTGCAGGTAGTGCAGCGGCTTGATCCCGAAGTAGTCCCGGGCGCCGAAGGCCCGGCGCTGCTGGCGGTCCCAGATCACGAAGGCGAACATCCCGCGCAGCCGGGTGAGCACCTGCTCTCCCCAGTAGTGGAAGCCGGCGACGATCACCTCGCCGTCACCGGCGGTGGCGAACTGGGCGCCGTAGTCCCGGGCCAGCTCCTCGCGCAGCTCGATGTAGTTGTAAATCTCGCCGTTGAAGGTCAGCAGGTAGCGGCCGCCCGCGTACGGCAGCGGCTCGTGGCTGGACGCCACGTCGATGATCGAGAGCCGCTTGTGCGCGAAGACGGCGTCGGTGTACCCGTCCGGGGTGGAAATCACCTCTACACCGGTCTCGTCCGGTCCCCGGTGGTGCAGGCATTCCAACGCACCGGCCAGGGCGTCTCGGTGTGCGCCGGCGTTGCCGTGCGCGCTGAAGAAGGCCAGGAGTCCGCACATGGCGGTCATCTTTCCACGCGGACCCGCCCGCTGTGCCGGCACCGCCACCGAGACCGACCGGTCCAGGCACGGTACGGTCGGGGCACGCCAGAAGCGCAGATCAGGTCAGCCGGACGAGGGACCGGGTCGCCGGCCGGCGGGGAGTCGGATCGATCCCCCGGCCGCGCGCCGATCACGCCTCGCCCGGAACGGGCCGGACGAGGGAGGAGCGGCGATGTCAGACGAGCGCACCGACATCACGGCGGAGCCGGCCGAGGTGGACGGGACCCGGACCGAGTCACACGACCCGGACTTTCCGGAGAAGTTCCTCGAGTTCATGCGGCAGGGCTGGCGGGACAGTACCCTGCCGGTCGGTCCCCGCCCCGAGGTGCCCAACCACGCCAAGCGGCGGGCGGCGCTCTCGGCCGCGCTCCCCGGCGAGACCCTGGTCATCCCGACCGGCCCGGAGAAGGTACGCGCCAACGACACCGCCTACCGGTTCCGCCCCGGCAGCGACTTCGTCTATCTGACCGGCGACCACGATCCGGGCAGCGTGCTGGTGATGCGGCCGAACGGCTCCGGCCACGACGCCGTGCTCTACATGCGCCCCCGGTCGTCCCGGGAGAGCGACGAGTTCTTCCGCAGCCGGGACGGCGAACTCTGGGTCGGCCGCCGGCACACCCTGGCCGAGAAGTCGACCGAGCTGGGCATCGAGACCGCGCCCCTGTCCGACCTGCCGGCGGCGCTGGCCGACTGCGCTCCCGGGCGGACCCGGGTGCTGCGCGGGCTGGACCCGGCGGTGGACGGCGCGGTGCGGCCGTACGAGCCGCCGAAGAGCGCAGCGGCCGAGGACTCCGAGCCCCCGCTGGGCCGGGACCGCGAGCTGGCCGCGCTGCTGAGCGAGCAGAAGCTGGTCAAGGACGAGTGGGAGATCGCCCAACTCCAGGAGGCGATCGACGCCACCGTACGCGGCTTCGAGGACGTGGCCCGGGTGCTGCCGGCCGACCGACCGGTCAGCGAGCGGCTGCTGGAGGGGGTCTTCGGGCTGCGGGCCCGGCACGACGGCTACGACGTCGGCTACAACTCGATCGTCGGCTCCGGCGAGCACGCCACGATCCTGCACTGGATCCACAACACCGGCATCACCCGCCCGGGTGAGCTGCTGCTGATGGACATGGGCGTGGAGGGGCGGCACCTCTACACCGCGGACGTGACCCGGGTGCTGCCGGTCTCCGGCACCTTCTCCCCGCTGCAACGCCAGGTCTACGACATCGTGTACGCATCCCAGCAGGCCGGGATCGACGTCATCCGGCCCGGGGTGAGCTTCAAGGACGTGCACCGGACCTGCATGCGGGTGCTCGCCGAGGGGCTCGCCGAGCTGGGCCTGCTGCCGGTCAGCGTGGACGAGGCGATGGACGAGACGTCGATGGTCTACCGCCGGTGGACGCTGCACGGCTTCGGGCACATGCTCGGGCTCGACGTGCACGACTGCGCCAACGCGCGCAAGGAGAGCTACCGGGACGGCACCCTCGGCGAGGGGTACGTGCTGACCGTCGAGCCCGGGCTCTACTTCCAGCCCGAGGACGACCTGGTCCCTGCGGAGCTGCGCGGGATCGGCATCCGGATCGAGGACGACGTACTGGTGACGGCGGACGGCGCGGTCAACCTCTCGGCCGGGCTGCCCCGGCGGGCCGACGAGGTGGAGTCGTGGCTGGCGGCCCAGCGCGCCGCCGGATTCCGGCTGCCGGGCTGACCCCGGCCCCGCTCGCGTCGCCGGTCGGGCACCTCGCCGGCCGGCGACGCGCCGGTGCGAAGAAATGCCTCGATCGTTTCACGTTCGCTGCGGGCAAACCTCGACGGTACGATGGCGCTGCGTCCCGCACCGGATAGCAGGAGAGGTGTGGTGCCCGGAAACAGCCTCGGCGAGCCGCCCCGCGCACCGACCAAGAGTGTGCTCAGACTGGTGTTCGCGCTCGCCGGGGTGGTCGCCTTCGTCTGTGGCTACATCGGGCTCTATCAGCACATCAACCGGATCGGCGGGTACGGCGACAACCCGTACGACCTGATCTACTACGACCTACAGCTCTTCGTGCTCGGCTCTCCGCCGCTGGACGAGGGTGGGCCGTTTCCGCCGCTGCTGGACTTCGCCCGGTTCGCGGCACCGGCCGTCACCGCGTACGCCGTGGTGGAGGCCTGTCGGCTGCTCTTCGCCACCGAGCTGCGCCGGCTGCGTGACCGCAACGCCCGGGGGCACGTCATCGTCTGCGGCGACGGCCTGGTGGCGGACACCCTGACCCGCCGGCTCCAGGCCGCCGGGCACCGGGTGGTGGCAGTCCGCTCCGACGACACGACACCGTCCGGCACCGGCCGGGTGGCCCGGGCCGCCCGCGATCCGAACGTACTGCGCGGCGCCGGCATCGGGCGGGCCAAAGCGGTCTACGCCTGCACCGACGACAGCGCGACCAACGCCGCGATCGGGCTGGCCGCCGCCCGGCACGGCCGGTCCCCGCTGGCCGTGTACGCCCAGGTCGCCGACCCCGAACTCTGTCTCGCCCTCCAGGCCCGGCACCTGGGGCTGGCCCGGCACCCCGGCGCCCGGCTGGACTTCTTCAACATCGACGACCTGGCCGCCCGGAAGCTCCTCGCCGAGGACCCGCTGATCGCGGTGGACGGCCGGCCGCCCCGGGTGGTGGTGCTCGGCGCCACCGCGTTCGGCCGGGCGGTGCTCGTCGAGCTGGCCCGGCGGTGGCGGGTACGCGACCCGCACGGCGCCCGGCTGGTTCCGCTGGTCCTGGTCGACGAGGCGGCGACCGAGGCGGCGGCCCAACTCACCCACCGCTATCCGTTCCTGTCCCGGGTCTGCCGGATCATCCCGCTCGACGGCGGGCTCACCGAGCTGCTCGGCCAGCTTCCCCGGGCCGGCTTCCCGCTCCCGCCGGACCGGGTCTTCATCTGCTACGACGACGAGGAACGGGCGCTGAAGACCGCGCTCACCGCCGAGCAGCTCTGGCACGGCGGGCCCGGCTCGATGGTGGTCCGGCTGGACCGGCTGGCCAACCTGCGGGAGGCGTTCGGCAGCGGGCACGGCCTCGGCGTCCTCGACGACCTCTCCGGCGCACTCCGGCTCTACGGCGTGGTGCACGCGGCCTGCGACCCGGCGCTGATCGGGGACGACCTGGTCGAACGGCTGGCCCGGGTGATCCACGAGAGTTACGTGGTGGCCCGGCGCCGGCACGGTGATCGGCCCGGCAGCAATCCCGCGCTGGTGCCCTGGGAGGAGTTGCCGGAGTCGCTGCGCCGGGCCAACCGGGCCCAGGCCAAGGACATCGGCCGGAAACTGCGCGAGTTGGGCTGCGCCCTGTCGCCCCGGGTCGGGCCCGGCGACGAACACGCCCTGGAGGAGCCGGAGATCGAACGGCTGGCCGTCCTGGAGCACCAGCGCTGGCTGGCGGAGCAGGTGGCGAGCGGGTGGCGGTACGCGCCACACCGCGACGACGAGCGACGACTGCATCCGGCGTTGAGCCCCTGGGAGGATCTACGGGAAGATCTCCGGGAGCGTAACCACGAAGCGGTCCGGGAACTCCCGGTCATCCTGGCCGACGCGGGCTTTCGGATCGTCCGCGTCGGGCACGCGTAACCACGAACGGACGGTGCTGGATGGCCCGCATCGGTGTCACCGGGCACGTAGTGCTCGCCGACGGCACGGCGGAGCTGGTCTACGCCCGGCTGACCGAGGAGCTTCGCCCGTACGCCGGGCCGGAGCTGCACGGCATCACCTGCCTCGCCGACGGCGCCGATCAACTCTTCGCCCGGGCGGTACTGGCCAGCGGCGGGAGCTACGAGGCGGTGATCCCGGCTCGGGACTACCGGCAGCGGGCGGTGCGGGCGCACAACCTGTCCGCCTTCGACGAGCTGCTGTGCCGGGCCACCTCGGTGTCGTACATGCCGTTTCCGCGCTCCGGGCGGGAGGCGTACCTGGCGGCGAGCCTGGAGATGCTGCGCCGGTGCGAGCGGCTCTTCGCGGTCTGGGACGGCAACCCCTCGGCGGACGTCGGGGACACCGCAGACGTGGTCCGGGCGGCGCAGTCCCGGAACCTCCCGGTGACCGTGCTCTGGCCGGCCGGCGCCCGCCGCCGCTGACCGATGGACGGCGAGGTCCGTCACCGGCGACTGACGGCGTCGTTGCCGGTGAGCAGGGCGCGGGCCAGCGGGGTGAGTGTGTGGTGGGCGGCCTTGCCGTGCCGGGTGGTGCGCAGCAGCCCGGCGTCGCGGAGCACGCTGGCATGCTGCGACGCGGACGGGGTACTGATGCCGGCCCGGCGGGCCAGGTCGGTGGTGTTCGCCCCGACCAGGGCGGCCCGGAGCACCGCCGCCCGGGAGCGCCCGAGCAGCGCGGTCAGCGGATCGCCGGTGGCCGCGGCGGCGCCGAGCGCGTACACCGGAACCGGCCGGTGCCCGGGGGCACGACCGCCCGGGGTGCGGGGCCGGCGTACCGGATAGGCCAGCACGACCGAGTCCGGTTGACCGCCGACCCAGAGCTTCCGGGCGAAGACCGACGGCACCAGCAGCAGGCCGGCGCCGTTCGGCCGCAGGTCCAGGTCGACGGCGGAGCTCACCGAGAGCACCGGGTTACGCCACGCCGCCCACGGGTCGAACATCGCCAGCAGGGCCTCCACCCCGCCGGTGGCCAGGGCACGGCTGCGCTCGTTGACGTCGAGCCGGACAACCGACTCCCAGGTCGCCAGTTCGGCGGCGACCCGGCGGTCGTAGTAGCCGCGCACCGCCGCAGCAAGGCTCCGGGCCCGGCGTACCGAGGTGGTGAGCAGCCAGGCGAGCGCGCCCTCCAGGGTCCGGTCCTCGGAGAGCGGGGCGAGCAGGTCGGCCGAACCGGCCCGGCCGTCCGGGGCCGGCGTCGGCCTGCGCCGGCCACCCGGACCGGCACCGGTCGACTCGCCCAGCTCGCGCAGCCAGCCGGCGAGTTCCGGTCCGGCCACCGGATCGGCCGTGCCGTCGGCCGGCGCCCCGGCGAGGCTGACGACGACCTCGTACAGCGGGAGGGGCGCGGGTGCGATCCGGGTCCGGGCGATGTCCTCGGGGCCCAACCAGATCCGGATCATCACCACCTCCACGCCTCGGCCGAGCCGCACCGCCCGACTGTTGTCTGCTCACGAGACGCGATCACCCCGCCGCCCAGTTGTCGGCTCTCTGGACGGTTTGGACCCAGTCAAAAGCATTGCCCGGACGGGCTGATCGGCTCGTAACTGGGAGGCAGGAGCCGGCCGGTGATGGCCCGGTCCGGCCGGACGGACGACCGTCGCGCCCGGCGAGGTCCCGCCGCCCCGGGCTGCCGGTGCGGCACCGATGCGAAGGAGTCCTGATGCCGGTGTCCAGACGGATGACCTGGAGCGCGGCGGCGCTGGCCGTCGTACTCGCCGCGACGGGGTGCAGTGGCGACGGCGAGGACTCGAGCACCCCGGACGCCGACGCCGTGGTCCGGATCGGGATCGCCGAGCCGCAGCACCTGCTCCCGTCGGACACCACCGAGAGCGCCGGGGCGCAGGTGCTGGCCGCCCTCTACACCCCACTGGTCGAGTTCGACGAGAACAAGAAGCCGTTCGAGGTGGCGGCCGAGTCGATCGCGTCGACCGACAACAAACTGTGGACGGTGAAGCTGAAGGGCGGGTACACCTTCCACAACGGCGAGGCGGTCACCGCCGACAGCTACATCAACGCCTGGAACCACGCGGCATACGGGCCGAACGCCAAGGGCGGGGCGTACTTCTTCGGCCAGATCGAGGGGTACGAGGATCTCCAGTCGACGGACCCGGACGGCGACGGCCCACAGAAGGCTCCGGAGCCGAAGGCCCGGAAGCTGACCGGCCTGAAGAAGGTCGACGACCTCACCTTCACCATCACCCTCTCCGGGTCGTTCGCGGAGTTCGAGTCGGTGCTCGGCTACCACGTCTTCGCGCCGCTGCCGAACGCCGCCTGGGCCTCGGACGGGGTGCTGAAGGAGGGCTTCGAGGACGCTCCGATCGGCAACGGCCCGTTCAAGATGAAGGGCACCTGGCAGCACGACAGCCGGATCGAGGTCGAGCGGTACGACGCCCACCCCGGCCCCAAGCCGAAGGTCGGCGGCGTGGTCTTCCAGATCTACCAGGTACTGACCGCCGACTACGCCGACCTGCTCGCCGGAAACAACGACGTGACCCGGCAGGTGCCGATTGAGGCGCTGAGCACCGCGCCGGGCGACCTGGGCGACCGGTTCAAGAAGAGCCCGCTGTCGTCGTTCCAGTTCCTCGCCTTCCCCACCTTCCAGCCCGAGTTCGCCAGGGCGGAGGTACGCAGGGCGATCTCGATGGCGATCGACCGGGACGAGCTGGTGAAGACGGTCTTCAAGGACTCGCAGACCTCGGCACGCTCCTTCGTCTCCCCACTGGTCGCCGGTGCCCGACCGGACACCTGCGGCGAGGCGTGCCGGTTCGATCCGGCCCGGGCGAAGGCCGACTACCAGGCGGCCGGCGGGCCGGCGAAGTTGCAGATCTCCTACAACGGCGACGGCGGCCACAAGGAGTGGATCGAGGCCACCTGCAACCAGCTCTCCAACAACCTCGGGGTGGACTGCACCAGTACCCCGGAGGCACGCTTCGCCGACCTGCTGAACAAGGTGGAGGCGAAGACCCCGGTCGGGATGTTCCGGATGGCCTGGTCGATGGACTACCCGTCGATGCAGAACTACCTCGGGCCGCTCTACACCACCGACGGGTCGTCGAACTACTACGGCTTCAGCAACGCCGAGTTCGACCGGCTGGTCGCCGAAGGCGAGCGGGCGCCGAACCAGGAGGAGGCGATCAAGAAGTACCAGGAGGCGGAGCAGATCCTGGCCCGGGAGATGCCGGTGATCCCGCTCCGGTTCGGCCAGAACAACTTCGGCCACTCGGCCCGGGTCAGCAACGTCGAACTGGACGCGTTCGGCCAGGTCGACCTGCTGAAGATCGAGGCGACCGGCTGACCGCCCCCGGCGCGGCGGGCTGAGCGCTCCGTCGCAGCCCGTGTCCGACGCCCCGTTCTGCGCCGCCGGTGCCCTCCGGTGGCGGGGGACGGGGCAGCGCGGTTCGGCCGGCTCAGGAGCGGCAGGGTGGGACCTCGGCGGTGGCGCGGAATCGGTAGCCTGCCGCCATGAGACCGGTGCGCCTCGCGCTCGCCGCCCTGCTCGGGCTGTCCGTCACCACCGCATGCCAGGGCGGCCCCGGGGTGACGCCGGGTCGGCAGTACTCGTGCTGCGCGGACCGCGCACCGGAGACGGCGTACCGGACCGGCGACACGGTCACGTTGCGATGGACGGTCCGGACGATCGGCACGCCGAGCGGCCCGCCGCAGGTGGAACTCAACGCGCGGCTGGTGGGCCCGTATCCGGACGTGTCCGCGCTCAAGGCCGCTCCGGACACCCGGGAGGCCACCGGAGACGTCACGGTGGCGGCCCCACCGGTCCGGCCGACCGGGGCGGCGGGAGAAGAACCGACCAGCGTCCTTCAGATTCCCGCCGACGCCGGACCCGGCTACTACAGCCTGGTCTGGTCGGCGGACGAGCCCGGTGGCTCGTTCAGCGCCGCGGGCATCGTCCAGGTGGTCGCCGGTTCCTGACCTCCCCGGGTACGCCGGGATGGGTGACCCTCCTGCCCGGGTAGACCCGGTGGGGAAAACCGGTTGCCCGGCGTACTGGCCGGGTAACAGGGTGGAGAGGTGCTGACGCCACCGGACGATCTTCCCGAGGACGTGCTCCGGTCGGCGCTGGTCCGGGAGTGGGAGCTCGGGGTCGCCTCGCTCGAATACCGCGCGGTGGGCCGGGGCAGCCACCACTGGGAGGTCGTCGGCATTGAGGGCGGCCGGTGGTTCGTCTCCGTCGACGACCTGACCACCAAGCGGCTCAGCCTGACCGACCCGCTGGACGCGGCGTACGCCCGGTTGCGGGCCGCGCTCGGCACCGCCCGGCGGCTCCAGGGGCACGGCTGCGGGTTCGTGGTGGCCCCGATTCCGACCCGGGGCGGCGAGCCACTGGTCCGCACGGGCGACCGGTTCGGCGTGGCGGTCTATCCGTACGTCGACGGGGAGAGCTTCCGGTGGGCCGAGTGGGCCTCCCCGGCGCACCGCCGGGGCGTACTCGATCGGGTGATCGCCGTGCACGCGGCGCCGGCGGCGGCCCGCGACCATGCCCCGGTCGACGACTTCGCCATCCCGCACCGGGACGAGTTGGAGGTCGGCCTGGCCGGCACCGGGCGCGTCCCCGACACCGGCCCGTACGCCCGGCTCGCCGCCCGGCTGCTCGCCCGGCACGCGGCACCGGTACGCCGGCTGCTCGCCCGGCACGCCGAACTCGTGCTGGTGGCGCGGGCCCGACCGGCCCGGATGGTCCTCACCCACGGTGAGCCGCATCCCGGCAACACCATGCGGACCGCCGACGGTTGGCGGCTGATCGACTGGGACACCGTGCGGATCGCGCCGCCCGAGCGCGACCTCTGGCTGATAGAGCCCGGTGACGGCTCGGTGCTCGACGGCTATGCCGAGGCCACCGGTGTGGCGCCGCTGGCGGAGATGCTGGAGCTGTATCGCGGCTGGTGGCATCTTGCCGACGTCGCCGAGGAGACGAGCCGGTTCCGGGCCCCGCACACCGGGACCGAGGACGACGACGAGTCGTACGCGATCCTCCGCTCGGTGCTGGAGCACATCAGCACCCTGCCGACCGCCCAGGTCTGAACCGTGCTGACCGCCTGCTGTGGCACCATTGATCAAGATATGTCGGAACGCTCGGTGGCGGCGCGGTCGAGCTTCCACCCGAGGAGATTCCGGCGGGAAGGGTCGAGATGCGCGCCCGGAAGTGGACGGCCCTGGTCGTGCTGCCGGCGCTGGCCGCCTGTGCCACGCTGCTCGGCTGCGACTCGCGGGACGAGGAGAAGCGGCCGTCCCAGGCGGAGACCCTGCGCGCCTACCAGCCCCGGTTCGAGGAGCTACGGCGCAGGCTCGGCCAGGTCCGGTCGGTGCTGCCAACCGGCAAGGTGGGCCGGGATTCCTGTCAGGTCCCGGGCCCGCTGGATCCGGCGTTCACCTACCGGACCGGGGACGAGGAGCAGAACGGGAACACCGCCGAGGTCTTCGTGGAGCGGTCCCTGACCGAACCGGACACCCGGCTGCACTGGGACCGCAGCTTCCAGTACGGCGACACGCTGCTGCTCGACGCCCTGCACTGGACCGGGCCGCGCGGCCCGCTGGGCGAGAACCACTTCGAACTCTGGCCGCAGCCGTACTACTGGGACGAGGGCGACGACCGCGAGCTGCGGGCCACACTGGACCGCGCCCTCGACACGCCCTACCTGGTGGTACTCCGGATACGCACGTACACCCCGCCGACCTCGCAGGACGGTCGCACCGCGATCGGCTTCGTCGCGAGCGTCGAGCTGGACGGCTTCGTGGTCGACCTGCGACAGGTGAGGCTGCTCTGCTCGTTCGGCGCCGCCGGGCGGTACGCGGCACTGCACGTCATCAACATCGGGCCGGGCCAGTCCTGGGGAAGCCGGGTCTACGAGGAGTTGCAGGGGTCCGCGGGACGCCGGATCGCCGAGAAGCTGGAGTCGCTGACCGGCGGCACCGCCGACCCGCCACGGACGACGACCGCCTGGCGGTGAGGACCGGGCACGTCAGAACACCGTGGTGATCGGCGTGGGCCGCCCCGTCTTGGCCGAGGTGAGCCGCCAGGCTGCCGAGATCAGCCCGATGTGCGAGAACGCCTGCGGAAAGTTGCCCAGTTGCTCGCCGGTACGCAGGTCGATCTGCTCGGCGAAGATGCCGAGGTCGTTGGCCCGGGCCACCAACCCCGCGAAGAGCGCGTCGGCCCGATCCTGTTCACCCAGGAGCGCGAGACAACCCACCAACCAGAACGAGCAGATGACGAAGCCGGCGGAGTCGTCGGACCAGCGCCGGACCAACCCGTCGGTGGTCAACTCCCGTTCGATCCGCTCGATCGTCGCGCGCATCCGCGGATCGGTCGCGGAGATGAACCCGACCAGGGGAAGGACGAGAACCGAGGCGTCCAGCCGGTCCGACCCGAAGGCGTCGGTGAAGGCACCGACGCCGGGGTTCCAGCCGTACCGCAGGATCGCCTCCCGGATCTCGTCGCGGACGGCCGCCCACCGCGCCACCTCGGCCGCCTCGCCCAGCATGGCGTCGAACCGTACGGCCCGGTCCAGTGCAATCCAACATCCCAACTTGGCCGTGAGGTAGTGCCGTTCCTCGCCCCGCAGTTCCCACATGCCCGAATCCGGCAGCCGCCACGTCTCGACCGCGCGCTGGGCCATGGTCCGCAGCATCCGCCGTACCGGCTTGGGCATGGGGTCGAGGCGCTTGCGCAGCAACCACGCGGCGTCCAGCACCTGGCCGAGTACGTCCTGCTGGCGCTGGTGCCAGGCGTCGTTGCCGAGCAGCACCGGATCGTTCTCGCCCGGCTCGCCCAACATCCCGAGCTCACGTTCGGCCAGATCACGCTCTCCCTCCACGCCAAACATGATCGGTACCGGCGCCACGTGCGCGTCGCCGATCGACTCGGCCAACCAGCAGAACAGCCTGTCCGCCTCCTTCGGGCAGGCCGCGACGGAGAGCATGCGCAGGGTGAGACTGAAGTCGCGCAGCCACACGTAGCGGTAGTCGTAGTTGTCGTGACCCTCCGGCCGCACCGGCACAGAGGTGGTGGCCGCCGCGACGACACCGCCGCTGGGCTGGTAGGTCAACCCCATCAGCAGCAACGTGCTACGCCGTACCAACTCCGAATGCTCCCCTTGGTAGTCGTGCTCCGCCATCCAGGAGCGCCAACCCTCGACGGTGTCGGACAGCACCGCCGGCACGTCGGGAGGTACCGGTGCGTCCTCCCGGTAGCTCGACCAGTAGGCCAGCGAGAAGCTCTCCCGCTGGCCCGGTCCGATGGTGAACGACGAGGAGGCCGTCGTCTCCTGGCAGTCCACCGGCACGCTCGCGGTCATCCCGAGAGTGGCGCCGGTGGCGGTCCCGATCACGGTCTGACCGCGCGGCTCGAGGTAGGCGCGCACGCGGCCGTACTCGAAGTGGGGTGCGTAGGACATCACCATCGGCACCTCCCCGGCGAGCCCTTCCACCAGCCGCAGGAGCAGACCGGGCGGGCTGCGGCCGATGTCGTGCCCCCGGCCGCGGCCCAGGGTCAGGGCATCGGTGACCGCCACCGACCCCTCCTCGGTGTTGAAGACCGTACGCAGCACCAGCGTGTCCTGCAGGTAGCTCCGCTCGACCCGGTACTCGCCTGCCGGGCGGATCCACCAGTGCCCGCCACTCTCGTCGAGCAGGCGAGCGAAGACCGAGGGCGCGTCGAACCGGGGCGGGCACCACCAGTCCACCGACCCGTCCCGGCCGACCAACGCACCGGACCGGCCGTCGGCGAGATAGCCGTAGTCGTCGATCCGACGGGCGCACATCGCACGCCACCCCCCGGCTGGTCGATGTCCGGCGACCCCGGTCGCCTCTGCTCACCCCTACGTCTCCGGGCGGTCGCTTACCCCCACTCCGGCCGACCTAACCGACCGACGTCCGCGCCCGGCTCTGGCTGACCTTCGCCCGAGGTCAGCGCCAGCGTGTGCACGGTGCCGAGTCGGCGGCCTCGCGCTGAGCTCCGGCTGAGGTGGTCGGCCGGAGCCCGGTCGTCGTAGGGTCGGCCGGTGGATCCCAGCGAGATGGTCGGGGCGGCCCTGGCGGTCGCCGAAGCGGGCCTGGCGGCCGGGGAACAGCCGATCGGCGCCGTGGTGGTGCTGGGAGACGAGATCGTCGGACGGGCCTTCACCCGGGAACGCGGCCTCCGGCGCCGGCTGGTGCATGCCGACCTGCTGGCGATGATCGAGGCCGACGAGCGGCTGGGCTGGCGGGAACGCCGTGCTCCGCTGCGGCTGGCGGTCAACCTGGAGCCGTGCGTGATGTGCCTGGGCACGGCGATGGCGCTCGGCGTGGACGAGGTCTACTTCGGACTGGAGTCGCCGAGCGACGGCGGCGCCTCGGTCGCGGCGAGTTGGCGGCCGGAGCCGGCCGTACCGTGGTTCGCGGCTCCGTCGGTGCTGATCGGTGGAATCCGCCAGGAGGAGAGCCGGGAGCTGTTCCGCCGCTGGTGCGCGACCGCGCCTGATTCGCCCGCCCGCCGCTGGGCCGAAACCCTGGTCACCCCGTCGGCCTGAGGCTCTGGCCGGGCCGCCGCCCGACCGGTCGCCTCGCCGGACGCGGCCGCTCGGCCCAGTCCCAGCGAATCTGGTTGGACCGCCGCTACCCCGTTACCCGGGGCCTATCCGAGAACCTGCGACGACAGCGTCCGCCATCCATCATCGTGCGCAAGCCGCACCGCCGCTCGTACGGTCTCCGGGCGGGGCGGCACCAGCGGCAGCCGCACCGAGGAGGTCGGGATGCGGCCCTGCGCGTGCAGCACCGCCTTGATCACTGTGGGGTTCGGCTCGGCGAAGAGCGCGGTGGAGAGCACGGCGAGGCGGTGCCCGAGCGCCCGGGCCCGGGCGGTCCCGCCGGACCGCCACGCCTCGGCAAGCTCCACGAAGGCGGCGGTGCCGACGTGTGCCGAGGCCAGGATGCCGCCGTGCGCGCCGAGCGCCAGCAATGGCGAGATCAGCGCGTCGTCGCCGCCCAGCACCGCGAAGTCGGGCGGCAGCTCGGCCAGCAGCTCGACGGTACCGCTGTCGATGCCGCCGACCGAGTACTTGATCCCGGCCACTCCGGGCAGCTCGGCCAGGCGCCGGATCGCACCCGTGGAGAGGTGCTGGCCGGTCCGGTACGGCACGTGGTAGACGACCAGCGGTACCGGACTGGCGGCGGCCAGCGCCGCGAAGTGCGCGAGTACCCCCGCCTCGCCGGGGCGCAGGAACGGCGGCACCACGCTCAGCGCCGCCACCACCTCGGCCCGGCCGGGCAGCGCCGCCACCGCCTCCACCGCATTGGCTCCGACGATCAGCGGAGCGTTCCGCTCCCGGCACACCCGGGCGATGACGTCGACCACGGCGTGCCGCTCCCGGACGTTCAGCGAGGCCGGCTCCGCCGTGGTGCCCAGGGCCACCACGCCGCCGGCACCGGCCGCCAGCACCTGGTGGGTCAGGGCTTCGAGCGCGCCGAGCGCCACCGCGCCGGTGGCGTCGAACGGGGTGATCAGCGGTACGTACACACCGGTTAACGTCATGACCACAGCGTCCGGCAGGCAGACCCGTAAGGTCTAGCAGCGCTTTCTGAACAGAAGCGTAAGCTTTCCTGATGCTCGACGTACGTCGGCTCCGGCTGCTCTGCGACCTCGCCCGGCTCGGCACGATCGCGGCCGTGGCGCAGGCGCACACCTACACCGCGTCGGCGGTCTCCCAGCAACTGGCCGTGCTGGAGCGGGAGGCGGGCGTACCGCTGCTGGAGCGCACCGGACGGCGGGTCACCCTCACCACGGCCGGCCGGGTGCTGGTCCGGCACGCCGAGACGGTCCTCACCGCGCTGGAGCAGACCACGGCCGCGCTCGCCGCGGTCACCACCGGACCGACCGGCCCGCTGCGGATCGGTGCCTTCCCCACCGCGGTCCGTACGCTGCTCCCGGCCACTCTGGTCGCACTCGGCCACCAGCATCCCGGGCTGGAACTGCGGGTGACCGAACTGGACCCGGTGGCGGTGCCGGCCGGGCTGCGCGAACGCCGTCTCGACGTGGGCCTGCTGCACGACTACGACGTCGTACCGGTGGAGCCCGATCCCGGGCTGGACACGGTGCCGCTGCTGGACGAGACGGTCTTCCTCGCCGTGCCCACCAGCGTCCCCGAAGCCGCCGACCCGCTCCGGGACACCCGGGACGCCGCCTGGATCCTGGCCAGTCCCGGCACCCTGTGCCACACGGCGACCCTGCACGTCTGCCTGGCCGCCGGCTTCACCCCCCTGGCCCGGCACCACGCCGACGACTTCGCCACCGTGCTGGCCCTGGTCGCCGCCGGGCAGGGCGTCTCGCTGATCCCGCAGCTCGCCGCCGCGCAGCCACCGGTCGGGGTCCGGCTGGTCCCGCTGGACACCCGGCGACGGACCCGGATCGCGTACCGGCGCGGCGGCGCCAGCCATCCGGCGACGGCCGCCTTCGTCTCCGCGATCCGCGCCGCCACCAGCACGTTCCTCGGCCGCTGACCCGGCCGGGTCTGGCCGGCACCGCCCGCTGCGCACCGCCGCGCTCGGCCCGGCGCCGCCCCGTCCGTGCACCCAGCTCGACAGTCCGCGCAGCGGCTACCCTCCGGTCGCCCATCGGGGCCGCTCCGGCCCCGGGCTCCGCCCGGCAGCGGCCACCGCCACTACCCTGGGCCGGTGCGGAGACGACGGTGGACGAAGCTCGGGGCGCGGCGGCGCAAGAAACTCGGCAAGCGGCTGGCGGCGGCGGTGCTCCGGGACGACGTGCCGCAGGTGGCCGCGCTGCTGGCCGCCGGCGCCGACCCGAACGCGGCGACCTCGGACGGCAGCACTCCGCTGTACCGGGCGTCCGTGCAGGGGCTGGCCCCGGTCGTACGGCTGCTGCTGGCCGCTGGAGCGGCGCCGGACGCCGAGAGCGGGCGGGGCGACGAGGGCACCCCGTTGACCGGTGCGGCTGCCTGGGGACACGCCGACGTGGTACGCGTACTGCTGGCGTACGGCGCCGACCCGGAGCGTCGGGAGGACTCCGGCACCGGCGCCACCCCGCTGGACTGGGCGGTACGCGGCGGGCACCAGGAGACCGCCGACCTGCTCAGGTCGCGGCCTAGCTAGTCGATCTCGCAGGCCCGACCGTTCACCGTGCAGCTGATCGGCCGCTCGCCGTCACCCCAGTGCTCGAACTGGAACCGCAGCGGATCGGACCGTCCACTGGGGAGCGGCGCCCCACTCCGGAAGATCCACCGCCCGTCGTCGCGGTCCACCGACGGCCGGGGCGCACCCTCGACCCAGAAGCCCCACAGGTCGTCGACCTCGTTGCGGAACCGCAGCTCCACGGTCCAGGACTGCGCCGAGCCGGCCTCGTTCCGGACCAGCACCTCGGCGATGAACGAGTCACGGTACTCGGCGAGTACCCGATAGCGGCCGGTCAGCGGCTCGGGCGGCTTCGGCGCGGAGCTGGTCGGCCGGGCCTGCGGCGGTGTGGTACGCGGCGGCGCGGCCCGGGACGCCGCCGGCTTGCCGCCGCCGTTCGGCCTGGTCGCGGTGGGCGTCGGAGTCCGGGGCCCGGCCGACGGCGAACCGCCCGGACTCGCCGGGTCGGTGGCGGAGTCCACCGGCGACGGGGTCGAGCCCGGGGCGAACGGCCAGGCCGGATCGGGTGCGCCGGAGGTGCGCCGGTCGCCGGTGAGGAATCCGCTGGCGAACGCGAAGAGCACGATCATGACCAGGACGCCGGCCAGCACGACGATCCACGGCGCCGCCGCCAGCAACCGCGGCCGGGTCGGTTCGGGGGCGCTCACCGTGCCGGGATCCGCACCGCGATCTCGTTGCCGAGTCGCCGTCCGGCGGAGAGTTCGAGGTCGTCGCCGCTCCAGAACCGCCCGGGGTCGTACCAGCTCGGCCGGCGCCCGGCCTGGAGCAGCCCCATCGCCTGGTAGGTCGCCGCGACCACCTCGGCGCAGTAGGCCGTCTCCAGAGTGCTGTCGCTCGGTCGGCGGCGCACGGCGGGGGCCCGGCCACGCAACCACCGCCAGGCGAGCTGGGCGGTGGACGGGAACGGCGTTCCGTCCAGGCGGGCGATGGTACGCAGCACCCCGTTCTCCATCTCGTCGTCGACCGTCGGTTCGAGTTGCCGCAGCCAGGCGCGCTGACCGTACCGGACTCCCCAGATCCGGACCGCGTCGCGCAGGTCGTGCAGTTGCACGCCCCGGTGGTGGCTGCCCGACCACATGTCCGGCAAGGACCGGCCGAGTTCGGCGTGCCACATTAACGGCGGCAGGTCCTCGATGACCACGGACATTCCGACATGGTTGACCGGACTGTTCGTGGTGAACTGGATCGCCCGATCCGGCACGCTGCGCCCCCGGAAGACCCACACATCGCCGGTACGGGTCAGCTCGACCGCCTCGTCGAGGCTGAGTTCGCTGCGCTCCTCGGCCATCGCTCCCACCTCGGTCCGCCCGTCCGCCCCGGGCCTGCGACTACCCTAGGCGGATGCGCTGGTGGAAGGTAATCGGTGTGGCGAGTGTCGTCGGGGTGGCCGCCACCGGGGTGGTGCTGGCCCGGGCCGAGCGACGCCGCCGGGCGTACACACCGGAACAGATCCGCGACCGGTTGCGGGAACGGCACGCCGAGGCGGTCGGCAGTGCAACTGACCGGACCGGGTGATGGTGCTGGCCGAGGAGGGCTGCGACTTCGTCCCCCAGCCGGCCGAGCCGTACACCATCTCTTTTCCGCGTAACGGCATCAGCCGGACGCTCTACCAGCTCGACGAGGTGATCCGGGCGCAGGGCCTCGGCGCGGTCGAGCCCTGAACCGGGGACTCGGCGTCCCGGAATCCGGACAGGCTTGCGTTTATAGCAAGACGGACGTACGGTTTTGTTGAGTCGAACGAATGTCGGTAAGGGTTACCTGAGCCCGGTGCCCAGGTAATGGGTAGGAAAGACTCGGTACCACGCCCGGTCGCCCACCGGCCGGGAGGCCGGCCGGACCCGCCCCCGGAGACCGACGGCATGGGCCGGGACGAAGACAGCGTGAAGGAGTACGACGTGGCGAGCCTCGACACCTTCGGTGCGAAGAGCCAGCTGCGCGTCGCAGACGCGAGCTACGAGATTTTCAAGATCAACACGGTACCCGGGCACGAACGCCTGCCGTACAGCCTGAAGATCCTGCTGGAGAACCTGCTCCGCACCGAGGACGGCGCGAACATCACCGCCGAGCACATCCGGCAGCTCGGCGACTGGGACCCCACCGCCGACCCCAGCGTGGAGATCCAGTTCACCCCGGCCCGGGTGCTGATGCAGGACTTCACCGGCGTGCCCTGCGTGGTCGACCTGGCCACCATGCGGGAGGCGGTGCGCGAGCTGGGCGGCGACCCGACCAAGGTCAACCCGCTCGCACCGGCCGAGCTGGTGATCGACCACTCGGTGATCGCCGACCTCTTCGGCCGGCAGGACGCCTTCGCCCGCAACGTCGAACTGGAGTACGGCCGCAACAGGGAGCGCTACCAGTTCCTCCGCTGGGGCCAGACCGCCTTCAACGAGTTCAAGGTCGTCCCGCCCGGCACCGGCATCGTGCACCAGGTCAACATCGAATACCTCGCCCGGACGGTGATGGAGCGCGACGGCCAGGCGTACCCGGACACCGTGGTCGGCACCGACTCGCACACCACCATGGTCAACGGGCTCGGCGTGCTCGGCTGGGGCGTCGGCGGCATCGAGGCCGAGGCCGCGATGCTCGGCCAGCCGGTCAGCATGCTCATCCCCCGGGTCGTCGGCTTCAAGCTGCACGGCGAGGCGCCGGCCGGCACCACCGCCACCGACCTGGTGCTGACCATCACCGAGATGCTGCGCAAGCACGGCGTGGTCGGCAAGTTCGTCGAGTTCTACGGCCCCGGCGTCAGCGCGGTGCCGCTGGCCAACCGGGCCACCATCGGCAACATGTCCCCGGAGTACGGCTCCACCGTCGCGATCTTCCCGATCGACGAGGAGACGGTCCGCTACCTGCGGCTCACCGGGCGCTCGGAGCAGCAGGTCGCGCTCGTCGAGGCGTACGCCAAGGAACAGGGCATGTGGCACGACCCGGCCGCCGAGCCCGACTACAGCGAGCGGCTCGAACTCGACCTGTCGACGATCGAGCCGTCGCTGGCCGGCCCGAAGCGCCCGCAGGACCGGGTGCCGCTCGGCAACGCCAAGACGCTGTTCCGGTCCGCGCTGATCGACTACGTCGGTGACGGCGTCGGCGCGCACGGCCACGCCGACGAGGCGAGCGAGGAGTCGTTCCCGGCCAGCGACCCGCCGGCCAACGCCGTCAACGACCCGGCCGACGCGCCGCGCGAGCTGGTCTCCGCCGCCACCGGGGCGAAGGGCCGGGCCAGCAACCCGATCCGGGTCACCGGCGACGACGGCGTGGAATACGAGCTCGACCACGGCGCGGTGGTGATCGCCGCGATCACCTCCTGCACCAACACCTCCAACCCGCAGGTGATGATCGGCGCCGCGCTGCTGGCCCGGAACGCCGTCGACCGGGGACTGTCCCGCAAGCCGTGGGTGAAGACCACCCTGGCCCCCGGCTCCAAGGTGGTGATGGACTACTACGAGCGGGCCGGCCTCACCCCCTATCTGGAGAAGCTCGGCTTCCACCTGGTCGGCTACGGCTGCACCACCTGCATCGGCAACTCCGGCCCGCTGCCCGAGGAGGTCTCGGCGGCGGTCAACTCGCACGACCTGTCGGTGGTGTCGGTGCTGTCCGGCAACCGGAACTTCGAGGGCCGGATCAACCCGGACGTCAAGATGAACTACCTGGCGTCCCCGCCGCTGGTGGTGGCGTACGCGCTGGCCGGCACGATGGACATCGACCTGGCCAACGAGCCGATCGACACCGGCGCCGACGGCCAGCCGGTCTACCTGCGGGACATCTGGCCCAGCGCCGCCGAGATCGACGAGGTCATCGCGAACGCGCTGCGCAGCGAGATGTTCACCAAGGACTACGCCGACGTCTTCGCCGGGGACGAGCAGTGGCGCTCGCTGCCCACCCCGGAGGGCGACACCTTCGCCTGGGCCGGCGAGTCGACGTACGTGCGCAAGCCCCCGTACTTCGAGGGCATGGACCGGGAGCCGGCGCCAGTCGTGGACATCTCCGGCGCCCGGGTGCTGGCCAAGCTCGGTGACTCGGTCACCACCGACCACATCTCGCCGGCCGGCTCGATCAAGCCCGACTCCCCCGCCGGGAAATACCTGGCGGACCACGGCGTACCCCGGCACGAGTTCAACTCGTACGGGTCGCGGCGGGGCAACCACGAGGTGATGATCCGGGGCACCTTCGCCAACATCCGGCTGCGCAACCAGCTCGTGCCGGGTGTCGAGGGCGGGTTCACGGTCAACCACCTGACCGGCGAGCAGACCTCCATCTACGACGCCTCGGTGGCGTACCAGTCCGCCGGCATCCCGCTGGTGATCCTGGCCGGTACGGAGTACGGCTCCGGCTCGTCCCGGGACTGGGCGGCCAAGGGCACCATGCTGCTCGGCGTGCGGGCGGTGATCGCCCAGTCGTACGAGCGGATCCACCGGTCGAACCTGATCGGGATGGGCGTGCTGCCGTTGCAGTACCCGGCCGACACCGACGCGGCCTCGCTCGGGCTGACCGGCACCGAGACGTTCTCGATCAGCGGGGTTACCGCGCTGAACGAGGGGCGGATCCCGGGTACCGTCCGGGTGACCACGGACACCGGTGTCGAGTTCGACGCGGTGGTCCGGATCGACACCCCGGGCGAGGCCGACTACTACCGGCACGGCGGCATCCTGCGGTACGTGCTGCGCAAGATGCTGGCCGCCTGAGTCAACCCGCCAGTTCCGCGGAACCGGGCCGGTCACCCTCGGGTGGCCGGCCCGGCCCGGTTCCGGCGACTTGACCTCAATCGAGGTTGAGGGCACAGACTCGGCCCGTCCACACGACGACGGGGAGGATGTCTGATGCGAGCGGCGGGTTTCACCGAGTACGGCGGTCCGGAGGTGCTCCGGCTGCTGGAGCTGCCCACTCCGGTGCCCGGCCCCGGCCAGGTACGGATCCGGGTGAAGGCGGCCGGCGTCCAGCCGTACGACTGCGCGGTCCGGGCCGGCTGGACGCCGCCGGGGGTCACCGGCGGCCTGCCGAGGGTGCCCGGCAACGAGTTCGCCGGCATCGTCGACCAGCTCGGGCCGGACGTCACCGGCGTCCGGGTCGGTGCCGAGGTGCTGGGCTTCGGCCAGCTCAACTGCTACGCCGAATACCTGGTGATCCCGGCCGACCAGATCACCGCCAAGCCGCCGGGCATGCCCTGGGAGGTGGCCGGTGGCTTCACCGCCGGGGCGCAGACCGCGCACATCGCCCTCGGCGAGTTGGGCCTCGCCCGCGGCGAGACGCTGCTGGTGCACGCCGCCGCCGGTGCGGTCGGCACGGCGGCGGTACAGCTCGGCGTGGCGGCCGGCGTGACGGTGCTCGGTACCGCCAGCCCGGGCAACCACGACTACCTGCGGTCACTCGGCGCGACCCCGGTGGCGTACGGGCCGGGCCTGGCCGACCGGATCCGCGCGCTCGCACCGGACGGGGTGGACGCGGCGCTGGACGGAGCCGGCGGCGACGCGCTGCGGGTCAGTCTGGAGCTGGTGCCGGACCGGACGCGGATCGTCACCCTGGTCGAGCACGACCGGGCCGAGGAACTCGGCGTCCGGCTCAGCCGCAACCTCCGCTCGGCGCGCCGGCTGGCCGAACTCGTCGACCGGCACACCCGGGGCGAGTTGCGGATCCACGTCCGCCGGACGCTGCCGCTGGAGCACGCCGCCGAGGCGCATCGCGAGGTCGAGACCGGCCACGGCCGGGGCAAGCTGGTGCTCACCCTCGACTGAACAAGGCGACCGGACCGGTATCGTCGGTGCGGCGCGGGCCGGCTCCAGCGGGCGCCATCACCGGAAACCATCAGGCAGGGGGACTCCGTGCGGCAGAGTTCGGCCCGGGCGGGCGGGGTACCGGCGCTCTTCGCGTCCGCGCTGGCGACGGATCCGGTCCGGCCGTTGCTCACCTACTACGACGACGCGACCGGGGAGCGCACCGAACTGACCGCCGAGGCGCTGGCCGGGTGGGTGGCCCGGACGGCGAATCTGCTGGTCCACGGGTGCGGGCTGGGCATCGGCGCCCGGGCCGCGGTGCTGTTGCCGCCGCACTGGCAGACCGCCGCCGTACTGCTCGGCACCTGGTCGGCCGGAGTGTCGGTGAGCTTCCACGGCACCGCCACGGCCGGGCTGCCCCGGCTCGGCCCGGGCGTCGAGGAGCCGTTCGACGTCACCTACGCCGCGCTGGGCCGGATCGACGACTGGCTCGACCACGTACCCGAGGCGGCGCACCGCTTCGTGCTCGGCTTCGCCCCGGACGCCGCCCCGCTGGGCGAGCCGCCAGCCGGCTACCGGGACTACCTCACCGAGGTACGCCGGCACGACCCCAACCTGCGGCCGTACGTGCCGCTGCGGCCCGACGACCCGGCCAGCGTGGACGGCACCAGCTACGCCGACTGGGGCCGGCTGGCCCGGGGGATGGCGGACGAGGTCTTCGGACTGCACCCCGGCGACCGGGTACTTGTCGACGCGGCCGCGCACGAGCACCCGGTGAAGTGGCTGCTGGCGCCGCTGGCCGCCGGCGCCACGGTGGTGCTCTGCGCCAACCTCGACCCCGCGACGGTGCAGCGGCGCAGCCGGGCCGAACGGGTGACCCGGGTGCTCTGAACGCCCGCCTCCGGTTCAGCCGGTGGTGGAGGTGTCCGGCAGCAGGCTGGTCGCACCGGGCACGTACGGGTCGAGCAGGTGGGTGGCGAGCACGATCCGCTGCCACCGGCTGACCGGTACCCCGCTCGACTCGGCCAGCCGCACCACCGTGCGCCAGTCCCGCGAGCAGCGGGCCCGGATCCGGCCGATCAGCGACACCAGTTCCCCGGCCGCCGTACCCGCACCGTCCCGCCGGCGGGCCTCGGCGACGTCGGCCAGCTCGCCGAGGGTCCGGTCCAGTTCGAGGTCCACCTCCGGAGTGGCCGCCTCCAGCCGGTCGGCCAGGGCGAACGCCTCCGACCGACCGTCCGGGGACGGACCCGCCGCCCCGCCGAGCGTGCGCCGGTAGAGACCGGCCCGGGTCTCGTGGTTGCAGAGCACGGCCAGCTCCCGGAGCAGGTCGGCCGGCTCGTCGGCGGCGTGCACCAGGTTGAGCTGGTAGTTGAAGCTGCCGACGTCGTAGCGGAGCTGGCCGGGCCGGCAGCGGACCGGATCGGCCGGCCCCTTGGCGGTGCTGAGCACCAGCGAGGCCGGCTCGGGACGGCCGGGCAGAGCGAGCAGCAGGAGCAGGCACTCGCACGCCGTGACGTAGAGGTCGGCGGCGTCCCGCCGGTCCCGGCTGGCGGCGTTGAGGCCGTACTGCCACAGCGCCCGTACGCCGTGCCGGTCGATGGTCACCGTCGCCGCCCAGACGATGCTGAAGCCGTACGCCAGCACCCAGCGCAGCACCGGGCCGAGCCGGCGGCTGACCACGGCGTCCGGCTTCAGCAGCAGGAGGGCGTGGTCGTGACAGAACTCCTCGATCCGGCCACCACCGACGGCGAGCAGGTCTTCGAAGCTCTCCCGGAAGTACGTGTCGACCGCGTAGAGGGACCGCTTCTGGGGAAGCGTCGACAGGAAGGCGGGGATCTCCTCGGCGCCGGGGGTGGCCATCGCGGGTCACTCACGCAGTTCCGCGGCTCGCCGTCCGACCTCTCCCGGGCTGAGCAGCTCACCGTCGAGCACCACGCCGACGAATCCGTCCAGCGGGATGTGCTCGAAGACCGGCGCGCCGAGGCGGGCGAAGACCGGCGCGGGGACCAGCTTCAGCGCGGTGGTGACGATCAGGGTGGGCAGCGTCTCCGCCAGTTCCCGGGTGCCCCGGATGTTGAGCACGGTGTCCGGCCCGATCGCGTCGGCGCCGGCCAGCGCGACCGCCGGCTCGCCGGTACGCAGCGACTCCGGCAACTGGGCCAGGATCTGCTTGACGATGGAACTGCTCGGCGCGTAGGTGACCGGGACACCCTGCTCGCCGACCCAGGTGACCGCCGCCTTCACGGTGTTCTCCACCGCGTGGTCCAACTCGGCCCGGATCCGGCGGAGCGCCTCGGCCGGCTCGGCGGAACGTACCGCGTTGGCGATGTGCCACATCGGTGCGTAGCCGGGTAGCCGGGCCGTCAGGAACTCGGTCGCGTCGGCCGCCGCGGCGGGATCGTCGACCAGGTCGAGCAGACCCTGGATCACCAGCCGGGCCACTCCGGTGGCCCCGGCCGTGGTGACCGTGACGGCCTCGCGAAGCGATGGCGGCAACGTAGCTTGGTCCATGATGTTCGGGCTCTTTCCATTCCGGGTCTGGTCCCCTGAGGACAGGACTACCTCCCGGCATCGAGAGTGCCCGATCTGCGCGCACCCCGGCACCGAGTTTGGTAGTTCATATCAAACGGACACCCCGGTTGGAGCCGAATGCCCAAATAGCAGCGGCGGTCACCGCCCGACGACACGCAGTGCCCCCGCGCGGCCGGGCCGCGCGGGGGCACTGGCGGACGGTCGGGACCCACCTCCCGACCGTCCGCCCCGGCTGGCCACCGACTGACCGGTCAGCCAACAGACCGGGTCAGCCTGGGGATCGGGTCAGCCGGAGATCCTTCCGGTGCCGGCACCGGCCCGGACCGACGCCGGCACCCCGGCCGGCGCGTCGAGCTGGTACGCGTAGTACGTGCGCGGCTCGACCACCGAACCCGCCGTCTCCGGTACGCCGGAGTTCACGAAGATGTTGTTCCGCTGTACCGCCCGGCCGGGTCCACTGTCGGCATAGCCGCTGGCCGAGTAGAGCGGGTACGGCACGTTCTCGAAGTAGTTCCCCTCGACCAGCACGCCGGCGTTCTCGGTGGAGGCGACGGCGTACAGCTCGTTGCCGAGGAAGTAGTTGTTGTAGACGTGCACCGGCTCACCGAACCGGACCCGGGGGTGCCGCTGCCGGCTGTTGTCGAAGAAGTTGTGGTGGATGCTGACCTTGAGGTGCCCGATGTCGGTCGAGGCGGCCCCGTCGGAGTGGCTGATCAGCATGCTCTTGTCGGCGTGGTCGAAGTGGTTCCAGGAGACCGTCACGTAGTCGGCACCCCGGACGATGTCGACCGAGCCGTCCACCGCGCCGGTGAACCGGTTGTGGTCGATCCAGATGTGGTGCGATTCCTGCCCCACGTTGACCGCGTCGTCCTCGGCGTTGGTGAAGTTGAGGTTCTGGACGATCACGTTGTACGACCGGTAGAAGTCCAGCCCGCCGCCGTCGATCGTGGCGTTCGCACCGACGCCGATGATCGTCTTGTTCGGCCGTACCCCCTGCTTGCTGGTGATCTCGATGGTCCCCTGTACCCGGATCACCAGCGGCCCGACCGTGTCGATGTATTCCAGGAAGTCGGTCGAGTTGGTGGCGGTGACCACCGGTCCACCGGCACCGCCGGTGGTGCCGTTCTGGCCGAGCGCGCTGACGCCGGCGAAGCCGTCCGGCTGCCCGACCGGGACCGCCAGCGCGGTGGTCGGCGGCGGGGTCGCCCGGGCCGGCCCGGTGCCGCCGGCCAGTGCGGCGGTCACCGTCACGGCGAGCGTTGCGGCGAGGGCGGCGCCGAGGGGGCGCCAGCCCGGCGCCCGGCGTACGAGGAGGTTTCCGTTCATCGGGTCAGCCCAGCTTTCCCACCCCGGCACCGGCCGGGACGATGGTCGGGATGTCGGCCGCGTTGTCCGGCTGGTAGCGGTAGAAGCCGCTCGGCTCGGGCACCGTGCCCCGGGTCTCGATCGGGTGGTTGCAGTCGACCAGGATGTTGCCGCGTTCGGCGATCCGGCCCAGGTCGCCGCTGAACTCGACCCGGCCGGGATTGTTGACGCTGTAGAAGTAGTTGTTCTCGACCAGCACCGCGGCGTCGTAGGTGGAGGCCACGCCGTAGCTGTTCTCGAAGTAGTAGTTGTTGTAGACGTGCGTCATGGCCGAGAAGCGCACCCGGGGGTGCCGCTGGTCGGAGGCGTTGAACCAGTTGTGGTGGTAGGTCACCCGCAGCCGCCCGATGTCCTGGGGCCCGGCGTCCTCGTCGTGCGAGAGCAGCAGCGTCTTGTCGTGGTCGTGGAAGTGGTTCCACGAGACGGTGACGTAGTCGGAGCCGCGCTTGATGTCGACCGCGCCGTCGTCGCCGTTGGAGAACTCGTTGTGGTCGATCCAGATGTGGTGCGAGAACATCTGCACGTTGAGCAGGTCGTCGGTGGCTCCGGTGAGGTGCAGGTTCCGGATGATCACGTTGTGCACCGCGTCGGCCGGCGGCGCGGTGACGTCGTCGTCCACCGGCAGGCCGATGTTGAGGCCGCCGCCGGAGAGGGTGGCGTTCGACCCGATGCCCACGATGGTCTTGTCCGAGGTGACGTTGTGCATGCCGTCGCTGTTGCCGGTCGGCAGGGTGATGGTGCCGGCGACCTGGATGACGTACGGGCCGGGTCGGGCGATGTAGTCGAGGAAGGCGGCCGTGCTGTTCACCGTGACGACCGGCCCACCGGCGCCTCCGGTGGTGCCGTCCTGGCCGAGCGCGTTCACGCTGGCGAAGCCGTCGGCCGGGCCCGCCGGTACCTGCACGGTCGGTCCGGAGATGCCGGGCGTCAACGAGATGCGGGACGGGCCGGGCGGAGCGGCCTCGACCGTGACGTCGCCGGTATCGGTGAAGAGGGTGGCGGCCTGTGCGGCGCCGGGGCCGTAGCCGAGGGCGGCGGCCAGCGCGACGGCGAGCCCGACGCTGGCGGGCCGCCGCCAGCGTCTGCCGGCCGGTCTGCCCGGGGCGGCGGTGCCGGTGCTGATGCTCGGTGAGGTCACGAGTCTTCTGCCTTTCCGGTGGTGGCGGGGATACGCGGCGGTGTGGCGGTGTGCGCGGAGCAGGCTCGACCGGCGCGGCGGGGTGCGGTTGCAGCGGGCAGCGCCACCGGGGGGCGGCCGGTGCGGGTACGCCGGCGGGACGGGTCTGCGCACTTCGAGGCGGTGGAAAGACGTCGGGGTGGGTGCTTCGGAGGGGCCGGAAAGCGCTTTCCTAACGCCACGATAGGAACCGGAGAGAACTATGTCAATGAATGCGCCCCGGCCGGGCCCGGCAACGCCCCGCCGCGTGCCGCCCATCACCCGAGCGGATGGTGGGCGGCGCGTTCGACGCTGTGCCAGGATCTTGGGCATGGACGACAGGACGATTCTGAGCCGGATCTCCGACCTGGTCGACGAGGAACACCGGCTCCGCAACCACGCCCAGCAGGTCGAGAACTCGACCGACGAGGACCGGACCCGGCTGCGGGAGTTGGAGGAGTCGCTCGACCAGTGCTGGGACCTGCTCCGGCGGCGCCGGGCCGCCCGCCAGGCCGGCAACGACCCGGACACCACCGGGGCCCGCAGCGTGAACGAGGTCGAGAAATACCTCCAGTGAACGTCTAGCGCAGCCCCGCCTCCCGGAGCAGTTGCCCGGTCAGCACGCCCGGGTCGACCAGCTCGCCGGGGAGTCCCCGCGCCGCGAACCAGGCGGCCACCACCCGAACGTCCCGGGCCAGGAACTCCCGCCCGCTCGGGTTGGCGACCACGTCCACCACCTGCGGCAGGTCGATCAGCACCAGCCGGTCGGAGTGCACCAACAGGTTGTACGGCGACAGGTCACCGTGCGCCAATCCAGCCCGGGCCAGTACGACCAGCGCGTCGACGAGCTGGTCCCAGAGCCGGCGCAGCGACACCGGATCGGGCCGGAGCTGGGCCAGCCGGGGCGCCGCCTCCCCCTGCACCGGATCACCGACGAACTCGAGCATCAGCTCCGTCCCGATGAGCTGCACCGGGTACGGCACAGCGATGCTGCCCAGCTCCGACCCCACCTGCCAGAGCCGGGTCAGCGCGGCGAACTCGGCCGCAGCCCACTGGCCGGCGATCATCTGCCGGCCGAACGCGGTACGCCCCTCCATCGCCCGGTTCTCCCGGGACCGGCGCACCCGGCGCCCCTCCAGGTAACCGGCGTCCCGATGGAAGAGGCGGTGCTCGGGGTCCCGGTAGCGCTTGGCGGCGAGCAGGCAGCTCCGGTCGCTGTCCGGTACCGCCCGGCGGACCAGGTGTACGTCCGCCTCCTTGCCGGTCTTCAGCACACCCAGCTCGGTGTCGATGGCGGCCAGCTCGGTGACCAGCCAGTCGGGATGCGGCTCCGGCCCGTGCACCGCCTGGTCCCAGGTCGACCAGCGGTCACCGACGTCCGGTGTGTCGGTGTCGGCGTTGGTGTCGAACGCGGCCGCCGTGGCGTGCCGGTTCCGTTTCAGGAAGCGCGGCTCGTCGTCGTCGAACCGGCGGATGGTGCGGCCGCCACGGGAGCGGGCCGAACCGGAATAGTCGTCATAATCGCGTGGCACTGGAGGAATCCTCTGGTCGAGTCGGAAGAGAACAGGCGAGAGCGCAGCACAACGACAGCCACCGTCACCCCTCCTTCCACTCGGCCGGGCGGTGCCCGGGATGCGATACGACCCGGAGAGACCAGGCAGGGTCCTCCGACGCGCAATGCTCGCCGGTCCGGCGAACGGCGGTCAACCGAATTACCGCCGCGCGGCCGGGCGCGGCCTTCCTGGTGGCCGTCACGATCGCCGTGACGGTGTCGGACTGCTCACCCGACGCCGGGTCGGGCGGCGGGGCGGACCGGAATCAGGCGGCGAGCACCGTGGCGACGGCGGCGATCAGCCCGTCCACCGTCTTGGTCGGTGCGTACCGGCGCTCCATCCAGCGGCGGCCCCGGTGCAGCCAGACGCTGGGCAGCCCGACCGCGGCGGCTCCGCCGATGTCGGCCTCCGGGCTGTCCCCGACCATCCAGGCACCGCGCAGCCGCATCCGGACCCGTTCGGCGGCGAGCGCGAAGATCCTGGGGTTCGGCTTGCTGACCCCGACCTCCTCGGAGATCACCCAGTCCGCCAGATAGCGGTCCAGGCCGGTACGCCTGATCTTCATCTCCTGGAGCCGCTCGGTGCCGTTGGTGACCGCCACCGGCACCCAGCCGGCCTCGTCGGCGATCCGCAGCGCGCAGGCGATCAACGGATCGAGCCGGGTGTATTCCACCACTCCCTCGTGCAGCGCCTCGACCAGGTCGATGGAGGGGATCCGGAGGCGGTACCTGTCGCGGATCGCGTCGGCCACGTCCCAGCGGTTGGTCAGCCCGTCGGCGTCCACCGAGAGCAGCCAGTCGATGTCACTCTCGGGTGCTCCGATCTCGTCCAGGAACCTCTGCGCCCAGGTCCGGAACGGGCCCGCCCGGTCCAGCAGAGTGTTGTCCAGATCGAGGAGCAACAGCGGCACTTGCGCACAGTACGGGACGCACCCGGTCGGACAACAGTCCCAGCATGTAAACAACCCGGGTTGGCCGGGCTGACAACAGGCGGTCAACCGGTCAACAGGGTCCGTACCCCGCCCTGCCCGGGCAGCCGGTCGGCGAGCATCCGGTGCGCGTCGCGTACCCGGTGCAGTTCGGCCGGGTCGAACCGCGCCACGACGACGGCCGCACCGGAGTCCGCGGCCCGGCGCAGCACCTGGCCCTCGGGGTCGTAGATCGCCGCGCCGCCGTTGAACCGCCACGGCGCCGGGCCACCGACCGCGTTGGCGAAGACCACGTACATGGTGTTGTCCAGCGCGCGGGCCCGGTAGTAGAGGTCACGCCGGTGTTCGGAGCCGACGAGGTAACCGCTCGGGCAGAGATAGCCGTGCGCCCCGTCGGCCGCCGCCGCCCGGCCGTGCTCGGGGAAACAGCCGTCGTAGCAGACCCCGAGACCGAGCCGCCAACCGTCGACCAGCAGGGTCGCACCGCACCGCCCGGGCGTGAACAGCGCGTTCTCGTCCGGGCCCCAGAGGTGCTGTTTGGCGTACCCGGCGCTGACCCGGCCCGCGCCGTCCACCACCAACGCCGAGCAGGTCCGCCGGCCGTCCGGGTGCCGGACCGCCGCGCCGACCACTACCACCACCCGGCGGTCCCGGGCGAGGGCACGCAGCGGATCGAGCCGGGAGTCCGCCACCTGCCCGTCGTGGTCGGCGGCCACGTCGGTACCGGCCGGATCGCCGGCCAGGGTCGGCGGGTGGTACGCCGGCAGGAACAGTTCCGGAAGTACGACGACCCGGGCGCCGTCGTCGGCGGCCCGCCCGGCCAGCCGGGCGGCGGAGCCGGCGTTCCCGGCCACGTTCCCGGGTTCCGCTTCGGCCTGGACCGCGGCGACGGGCAGTGCGGCGGCCGGCGGTTCGGCGGTGGTCTGCGTCACGGCCGCGATGATAGCCGGGCGCGGATCCCGCGCCGATCTTGCGAACGTGCCGCCGGAGAGGAAAATCGGCCCGTGCCCGACGCCTTCTTCCTGCCCACCGATGACCCCGAGCGGTTCGTCGCCACCCCGGCCACCGAGGGGCCGTGGAGCAGCGGCCTGCAACACGGCGGACCGCCGTGCGCGCTGCTGACCCGTGCCGTGGAACGGGCACCCAGCTCGCTGGACGGGCCGGCCCAGGTCACCCGGCTGACGGTGGAGTTCCTCGGCGGCGTGCCGGTGGCCGAGGTCGCCGTCCGGGCCGCCGTTGCCCGGCCCGGACGCTCGGTCGAACTGGTCGAGGCCGAACTGCACGCCGCCGGGCGGGTGGTGCTGCGGGCCCGGGTGTGGCGGATCCGGCGTACCCCGGTGGACCTGCCCGCCGAGGTGGTCACCCCGCCGGCCCCACCACCGCCCCGGCCGGCCGAGCCGTCCCGGTTCGCCGAGCCGCGCTGGCAGATCGGCTATCTGCGGGCGGTCGACTGGCGGTTCGTCGACGGCCACTTCGAGCGCCCCGGCCCGGCCTCGGCCTGGGCCCGGCAACGGATCCCGCTGGTGGCCGGGGAAGAGCCGAGCCCGCTGCAACGGGTCGCCCTGCTCGCCGACTCCGGCAACGGGCTGAGCCGGCTGCTGGACATGGAGCAGTGGTGGTTCATCAACACCGAACTGACCGTGCACCTGCACCGGCAGCCGGTCGACGAGTGGCTGCACGTACGGGCCGGCACGACCCTGGACGGGCACGGGTCCGGGCTGGCCGAGACGGTGCTCTCCGACGCCAACGGCCCGCTGGGGCGGGGCGCCCAGGCCCTGATGGTCGGACGCCGGACCGGCTGAGCCACCCGTCGGTTCGCCGGACCGGCCGAGCTCCGTCGCGGCGCCGGGTCGTGCGACAACCCAAGACGTACGTACGGATTGCATACCGGGCCGCTGCCTGGCACGATCGGGTGGTGCCCAGGGTAAGTCAGGACCAGCTCGACGCCCGCCGTCAGGAGATTCTCGGCGCGGCACGGGCCTGCTTCGCCCGGCACGGCTACGAGGGTGCCACCGTGCGCCGGCTCGAAGAGGCGACCGGGCTCTCCCGGGGAGCGATCTTCCACCACTTCCGGGACAAGGACTCGCTCTTCCTCGCGGTCGCCGAGGACGACGCCGCCGCCATGGTCGCCACGGTGGCCCGCAACGGTCTGGTGCAGGTCATGCGCGACCTGCTGGCTGGTGCCACCTCGCCGGACACCACCGGCTGGCTGGGCAGCCAACTCGAGGTGTCCCGGCGACTGCGCACCGACCCGGAGTTCGCGAAACGCTGGGCGGAACGCTCGGCGAGCCTCGCCGAGGCCACCCGGGAGCGGCTGGCCCGGCAACGGGACGCCGGGGTGCTGCGCGACGACGTACCGATCGAGACGCTGGCCCGGTTCCTGGAGCTGGCCTACGACGGGCTGGTGCTGCAACTGGCGATGGCCCGGCCGGCCGGCGACCTCGGCGCGGTGCTGGACCTGGTCGAGGAGGCGGTCCGCCGGCCGGGCGGCTGAACACGGTCGCCCCGGACGGCAGCGGTCGGCCGCTGGCAGGTTTGCCGAACCGCGACCGGGCCGGCTGGCGTACCCGATCCACAATGGTGGCAGTCCGACCCCCCGTACGGCTGGAGTCACCCGATGGACGTGCTAGCGGTGCGGACCGAGACCTGGGGCGTACCCGGGCCGGTCTTCCTGACCCTCTACCTCACGATCGCCGGGCTGATCCTGCTCGGCACCCTGCTGCACCGGCTGGTCGGGTTCGCCGGGCGCCGCCCGCCCGGGGCGGAGCGACTGCACCCCGTCCAGCTCGCCTGGTTGTCCGGCGGTGACCGGCTGGCCGTGCACGCCACGCTCGGCGGGCTGCGCGCCGCCGGGGCGGTCGGCACGACCGCGCAGCACCGGCTGACGCAGACCGGGCCGTTGCCGATGCGGGCCACGCCGCTCGACGCCGCCGTGCACCGGGCGGCCGCGCAGGGCGTACGCGGACGGACGCTCGACAACGATCCCCGGGTCCGGGCGGCGCTCGCCGACCTCCGGGCCGACCTGGCCCGGAGCGGCCTCGCGCCGTCCCCGTCGGCCCGCCCGGTCGCCCGGATCGGCCCGGTACTGCTGCTCGGGCTGGTGGCGGTCGGCCTGGCCCGGCTGGTCGCCGGTCTGGCCGGCGGCCAGCCGGTCGGCTACCTCGGGCTGAGCCTGCTGGTGCTCGCACCCACCAGCGTGGTGCTACTCTGCGCGGTCCCCCGCCGGACCCGGGCGGCGAACGCGCTGCTGCGCGACCTGCGCGGGCAGCACCAGCATCTCGCGCCCCGGCACGCGCCCGCCTACGCCACCTACGGCGCGGCCGGCGCGGCGTTGGGGATCGCCCTGTTCGGCACGGCCGCGCTGATCGAGTTCGACCCGGCGTTCGCGGTCGAGGCGGAGGTGCAGCGCGCGATGAGCGGCTCGGCGGCAGGCGGCAGCGGCTGGACGGCTGGCAGCACCGGCGGCGGCTCCGGCGGCGACAGCTCCAGCGGCGACGGTTCGGGGGGCGGCGGCTGCGGCGGCGGCTGCGGAGGATGCGGCGGGTGCGGCGGATGACGACCGGAGCCGGTGTGCCAGTGCCAGAAGCCGGATACGGGGTAGGGATCGGCTGGCGGCCCGAGATCGCCGGCTTCGTCGCGGAGCTGCCGGGCCTGCGCTTCGTCGAGGTGATCGCCGAGTCGATCCCCGCCGCCGGGCCGCCGCCGGGCCTCGTCGAACTGCGCGACCGCGGCGTGACGGTGGTACCGCACGGGGTGCGGCTCTCCCTCGGCGGTGCCGACCCGGTCGAGCCGGCCCGGGTACGCCAGTTCGCCCGGGCCGCCGAGCTGCTGGACGCGCCGCTGGCCAGCGAGCACATCGCCTTCGTCCGGGCCGGTGGGATCGAGGCGGGGCACCTGCTGCCGTTGCCGCGTACCCGGGAGTCCGTCGACGCGGTGGTCGGAAACGTCGCCCGGGTACGGGCCGAGCTCTCCGTCCCGCTGGCCCTGGAGCCGATCGCCGCCATCTTCGACTGGCCGGACGACGAGCTGGACGAGGCGGACTTCCTCACCGAGATCCTGGACCGGACCGGCGCGCTGCTGCTGCTGGACATCGCCAACGTCTACGCCAACGCCCGCAACCGGGGCACCGACCCGGTCCACCTGCTCGACCGGCTGCCGCTGGAGCGGGTCGGCTACGTACACGTCGCGGGCGGGGCGGCCAGCGACGGGATCTACCACGACACGCACACCGACCCGGTGCCGCAGGAGGTACTCGACCTGGTCGCCGAGCTCTGCGCCCGGCACCGCCCGCCGGCGCTGCTGCTGGAGCGCGACGGGCACTATCCACCGGCGGCGGCGCTGCGCGCCGAACTCGACGCGATCGCCGCCGCCTCCGGCTACCCGGCGGTGACCTGAGGTGACCGCCGATGCCCGCACCGGGCCGGCCGGGACGCTGGCCGACCGGCAGGCCGCGCTGGTGGCCGCGCTGGTGGCCGGGGCGCCGCTGCCACCCGGCTTCGACGCCCGGCTGGTCGGGGTGGCCCGGTCGGCGCTGCTGCACAAGCGGGCCGGCGAGGTCGCCCGGCACTGGCCGCTGCTCGCCGCCGTGCACGGCCGGCGCTGGTCGGCCGTCTTCGCCGCCTGGGCGGCGGACCGCCCGACCTCGGGCTCGATCCGGGACGGCTGGGACCTGGCCCGGCACCTGGCCGCCGAGGGGACGCTACCGGCGCCCGCCGCCGAGGAACTCGCGGTCCGGGAGGCCGGCTGGCGGTACGACGGCCGCACGCCCCCGCGCCGGCGCCGGCGCCCGGCGCTACGCCGGACCGGCAACGTGCTGGTGGTGCAGGTCGCCGGTCGGGTACGGACGTGGACCGTGCCCGGCTCCCGGGCCGCCTTCCGTTCGTGACTGCGAGGCTCGCAAACCCGGCTCACTCCTCGCACTCACGGTGCCGCCGTTCGCTCGTGACTGCGGGGCTCGCAAACCCGGCTCACTCCTCGCACTCACGGTGCCGCCGTTCGTTCGTGACTGCGGGGCTCGCAAACCCGGCTCACTCCTCGCACTCACGGTGCCGCCGTTCGTTCGTGACTGCGGGGCTCGCAAACCCGGCTCACTCCTCGCACTCACCGGGGACCCGAAGATCGACTCAGTGCCGCCCGGGTCATAGGATCCCTTCCATGGATCTCGGACTCGCGGACCGGGTGTACGTGCTGACCGGCGCCTCGAAGGGACTCGGCTTCGCCACCGCCCGGGCCCTGGTGGCCGACGGTGCCCGGGTGGTGATCTCGGCCCGGGATCCCGACCAGGTGGCCGCGGCGGCGGGCCGACTCGGCCCGGACGACCGGGTACTGGGGCTCACCGCCGACCTGGCCACCCCGGACACCGCGACCCGGCTGGTCGACACCGCCCTGGAACGGTTCGGTCGGCTCGACGGCGGCCTCGTCTCGGTCGGCGGACCGCCGCCGGGCAGCGCCGCCCAGGCCACCGACGCGCAGTGGCGGGACTCCTTCGAGACCATCTTCCTCGGCACGGTCCGGGCCGCCCGGACGATCGCGGCGGCACTGCCCAGCGGCGGCGCGCTCGGCCTGGTGCTCTCCAACTCGGTGCGGGCGCCGATTCCGGGGCTCGGCATCTCGAACGGGCTGCGGCCGGGGCTGGCCGGAGTGGCCAAGGACATGGCCGACGAGTACGGCCCGCGCGGCGTACGGGTACTCAGCCTGCTGCCGGGCCGGATCCTCACCGACCGCAACCGGGAACTCTTCGCCGCCAGCGGAGACCCGGAACGGGCCCGGGCCGACGCGGAGGCGGCGATACCGCTGCGCCGGATCGGCGACCCGGATGAGTTCGGCCGGGTGGCCGCGTTCGTGCTCTCCCCCGCCGCCAGCTATCTGACCGGGGTCACCATCCCGGTCGACGGCGGCGCGCTGCGCAGCCTCTGAGCTGGTCTCGGCCCGCCGACCGGCTCGCGGGCCGGGCTAGAGTTGCCACCCGTTGTGGAGGTGAGCGTGATTTCGAGCGTTGGCATAATCGTGGCCGCCGTCGTCGGCGGGCTCTGCTGCCTGATGGTGGTGACCGCCGTGGTGCTGCTGGTGGTATGGGCGGCCCGGAAGAACCAACGGCCTTGACAGCGGCCCGGCCGTCCCGGCCCCGGCCGACCCCGGCCGAGGTGGCGGCGGCCGCCGACCGGCTGCTCCCCGACCTGATCGCCCCGGACCTGGACGTGCTCTTCTGCGGCATCAACCCGGGTCTCTACTCGGCCGCGACCGGCTGGCACTTCGCCCGGCCCGGCAACCGGTTCTGGCCGGCCCTGCACCGGGGCGGCTTCACGCCGCACCTGGTGGACCCGGCCGACCAGGCCGAACTGCTCGGCTACCGGCTGGGCATCACGAATCTGGCGGCCCGGGCCAGCGCGCGGGCCGACGAACTGACCCGGGAGGAGCTCGTCGAGGGCGGCCGGCTGCTGGTCCGCAAGGTCCGGCGCTACCGGCCGCGCTGGGTCGCGGTGCTCGGGGTCACGGCGTACCGGACGGCGTTCGAGCGGCGTACTGCGCGGATCGGCCGGCAACCGGAGACGCTCGGCGGGGCGCGGCTGTGGGTGCTGCCGAACCCGAGCGGGCTGAACGCGCATTTCACCGGGCCCGGATTGGCCGCCGAGTTCGCGGCGCTGCGCGCGGCGACTCTGGAGGAGCCGGCGCCGGTGGCGGAGGAGGCGGTCAGACCGGGTCGAAGTCGGGGCGCGGCATCGTGATCACCGGCTCCGGGCCGACCGCGTCGGCGTACGGGGCCGGGGAGTCGGCGACGGCGAACTGCGTCCGGTACAGCTCGGCGTAGAGCCCGCCGACGGCGACCAGCTCGTCGTGCCGGCCCCGTTCGACGATCCGCCCGCCGTCCAGCACCAGGATCTGGTCGGCCTCCCGTACGGTCGACAGCCGGTGCGCGATGACCAGTGCCGTACGCCCGCTCAGCGCCACCGACAGCGCCCGTTGCACCGCCGCCTCCGACTCGGAGTCGAGGTGTGCGGTCGCCTCGTCGAGGATCACGATCGACGGGGCCTTGAGCAGCAGCCGGGCGATGGCGATGCGCTGCTTCTCGCCGCCGGAGAACCGGTAGCCCCGCTCGCCGACCATGGTGTCGAGCCCGTCCGGCAGCGAGCGGACCAGCTCTTCCACCTGGGCGCCGCGCAGCGCCGCCCAGAGTTCGTCGTCGGTCGCGTCGGGCTTGGCGTAGCGCAGGTTCTCGGCGATCGTCTCGTGGAACAGGTGCGAGTCCTGGGTCACCACCCCGATGGTGTCGCGCAGCGAGTCGAGGGTGGCGTCCCGGACGTCGACGCCGCCGACCCGGACCGCCCCGTCGGTCACGTCGTAGACCCGGGAGACCAGCATCGAGGTGGTGGACTTGCCGGCGCCGGAGGGCCCGACCAGGGCCACCAGCTGGCCCGGCTCGACGGTGAACGAGACGCCGCGCAGCACCGGCTCGTTGACCGTACGGTCCAGCGTGGCGACCTCCTCCAGCGAGGCGAGCGACACCTCGGCGGCGGTGGGATAGCGGAACCGTACGTCGGAGAACTCCAGCCGCCGGGCACCGCGCGGGATCTCGACCGCGTCCGGCTTCTCGGCGATGGACGGGGTCAGGTCGAGCACCTCGAAGACCCGGTCGAAGGAGACCAGCGCGCTCATCACGTCCACCCGGACGTTCGACAGCGCGGTCAGCGGGCCGTAGAGGCGGGTGAGCAGCAGGGCGAGCGTCACCACCGTGCCGGCGCTGACGTTGCCCTGCACGGCGAGCCAGCCGCCGAGCCCGTAGGTCAGGGCCTGGGCCAGCGAGGCCACCAGCAGCATCGCCACGAAGAAGGTGCGGGAGTACATCGCGGACTGGATGCCGATGTCACGGACCCGCTCGGCCCGGTCGCCGAACCGCCGCGCCTCGACCTCGGGCCGGGCGAAGAGCTTGACCAGCAGCGCCCCGGCCACCCCGAACCGCTCGGTCATGGTGGCGTTCATCTTGGCGTCGAGGTCGTACGACTCCCGGGTGATCTCCGCCAGCCGGCGGCCGACCCGGCGGGCCGGGATGATGAAGATCGGCAGTAGCACCAGGGAGAGCGCGGTGATCTGCCAGGAGAGCGTGAACATCACGGCGGCGGTGAGCACAAGCTGGATGATGTTGCTGACCACCCCGGAGAGGGTGCTGGTGAAGGCCCGCTGCGCGCCGGTCACGTCGTTGTTGATCCGGCTGACCAGCGCCCCGGTCTGGGTGCGGGTGAAGAACTGCAGCGGCATCCGCTGGACGTGGTCGTAGACCCGGGTCCGCAGGTTGAGGATGATCCCCTCGCCGATCCGCGCCGAATACCAGCGCTGGGCCAGCGAGAGCAGCGCGTCGACCACCGCGAGGCCGGCGATCACCAGGGCCAGCCGGACGACCAGGCCGCCCGCGTCCGGGCCACCCCGCGAGATCGCGTTGATCACGTCACCGGCCAGCACCGGGGTCGCCACCCCGATGATCGCGGCGAACACCACCGTGACCAGGAACACCACGATGTCCCGCCGGTACGGCCGGGCGAACTCCACCACCCGCCGTACGCTGCGCCGGCTCACCCGGTGTGCGGTCACCTCGTCGCGGTTGCGCAACGAGCGCAGCATGCTCCAACCGCCCATGCTGGCACCGCCACCCATCGGGTTCACCACGCGCGACCTCCCAGTCGTCCTCGACGACTACGACAACCGGAGTGGCGGCCCGATTCTTCCCGAATGGTCCCTTGATCACACACCCCGTCGGCTGACCACGCAGCCGTCGGGCTCCAGCCTATTCGCCGGCTCCGACAAGATCGCGCATCCGCCGGGCCTGCGCCTCGCGCTCGGCCCGCTGCTGCTCCGCCGGAGAGCGCCCGGAGGCGCCGGCGAGCAGCGCCTTGATCTCCACCACCGCGTCCCGGTTGCCGCTCAGGATCGCCGCGGTCAGGTCCTGGACCGCCGCGTCGAGATCGTCCGGCGGCACGACCACGGTGGCCAGGCCGAGCCGCTCCGCCTCGGCCGCGTCGATCCGCCGCCCGGTCACGCAGATCTCCAGGGCCCGGGCGTAGCCGACCAGGTCCACCAGCCGCTTGGTGCCGGCGAGATCGGGCACCAGGCCGAGGGTGACCTCGGCCATCGCGAACGTGGCGTCGGAGGCCAGCACCCGCAGGTCGCAGGCGAGTGCGAGCTGGAAGCCAGCCCCGATGGCGTGCCCCTGCACCGCCGCGATCGAGATCAGGTCGGGCCGGTGCAGCCAGGTGAAGCCGGCCTGGAAGCCGGCGATCCGCTCGGCACACTCCTCCGGCGGCAACGCGGCCATCTCGGCCAGCGAGTTCTCCGCCCCGGACCGGCCGGTCGCCACCGAGAGGTCGAGCCCGGCAGAGAAGGCCCGACCTTCGCCCCGTACCACCACGACACGTACGTCGCCCGGGAGGTCCCGGGAGAAGTCGCGCATCGCCCGCCACATCTGTGGGGTCTGTGCGTTGAGTACGTCGGGCCGGCACAACGTCAGTGTCGCGACCGGCCCGTCGCAGTTGAGTCGTACGCCGACGGTCACGAAGACGTCCGTGGGCGTACGGGTCCGGACCACGCTGCTGAGCGGGTCACGCCTTCTTCCGACGACGCGCGCCGCCACGCTGACGAAGCTGTACACCAGACTCGGTGAGCACCCGGTGGATGAACCCGTAGGAACGGCCGGTCGAGGCCGCCAGGGCGCGGATGCTTTCGCCGGAGGTATACCGCTTGACCAGGTCCTTGGCGAGCGTCTGGCGCTCGGCTCCGACGATCCGGCGACCCTTCTCAGTGCTGGTGGCTGTGCCAGTGGCTGCCATGTTGATTCCTCACGTCCCAGACTGTGCGGTTCGATACGGTCCCACCTATTAGACCGCCTCGAACGATCATGCGCTAGATATCAACTCTTCGCCAACCGACACGCACAGCAGTGTCAGTTTCCCGATTGAGTGATTGCGCCACCGAGGCCGTCCACACCCACCATCCGAGCTTCCGCCGCACGTCAGCAGGGATTTCGAGCCGCGGCCGTCCGGTCGCGACCCGGGCCGGCGCGGTTTTCTCGGCCCTCGGTCGAGTTTCCTTCCACGCAACGGGAGTTTCGCCTCATCATCCGGCGAGTTTCGTTCTTCCGACGTCAAGTTTCGGCTCCCGTCGGGGAGAGTTTCGTGCCCGGCTCGGATTCCGTAGGGGCGGATTCCGCAGAATGGTGTTCCGGTCCGCGCAGTGTCGTCTGTGGCTCGCCGCCGGCAAACCCCGCGACATTGTCGTACTGACCGTCCTCTTGGTCACGTCGTCACCAGCGAGACCGTACCGATCCCGGCAGATCGTCGTCGGTCAGTACCCGGAATCCCGCCGCCGGCCGGCGGCGGGACCGCCGCTAGGCCAGCTCGACCAACTCGAGCAGGTCGTCGCTCCAGGCATCCTCGTCGCCGTCGGGCAGCAGGATCGCCCGGTCGGGCTTGAGCGCCAGCACCGCGCCCGGATCGTGGGTGACCAGTACGATCGCCCCCGGATAGCGGGCGATCGCGTCGAGCACCTGCTCCCGGCTCACCGGGTCGAGGTTGTTGGTCGGCTCGTCCAGCAGCAGCACGTTCGCGCCCGAGCAGACCAGGGTGGCCAGCGCCAGCCGGGTCTTCTCGCCGCCGGAGAGCACCCCGGCGGGCTTGTCCACGTCGTCGCCGGAGAAGAGGAACGCGCCGAGGATCTTGCGCAGGTCGGTGTCGGACTGCTCGCTGGCGGCGCTGCGCATGTGGTCCAGCACGCTGCGGTCCACGTCGAGGGTCTCGTGCTCCTGCGCGTAGTACCCCAGCCGCAGCCCGTGGCCCGGCCGGACCTCGCCGGTGTCCGACTCCAGCAGCCCGCCGAGGATCCGCAGCAGGGTGGTCTTGCCTGCGCCGTTGAGCCCGAGGATCGCGACCCGGGAGCCCCGGTCGACGGCGACGTTGACGTCGGTGAAGATCTCCAGCGAGCCGTACGACTTGGAGAGCCCGGTGGCGGTCAGCGGCGTCTTGCCGCACGGCGCCGGGCTGGGGAACCGGACCTTGGCCACCTTGTCGGCGACCCGGGCCTCCTCCAGCCCGGAGAGCAGCTTCTCGGCCCGGCGGGCCATGTTCTGCGCGGCCACCGTCTTGGTCGCCTTGGCCCGCATCTTGTCGGCCTGGGCCATCAGCGCGCCGGCCTTCTTCTCGGCGTTGGCCCGCTCCCGGCGGCGGCGGCGCTCGTCGGTCTCCCGCTGCTCCAGGTATTTCTGCCAGCCGACGTTGTAGACGTCCACCACCGAGCGGGTGGCGTCCAGGAACCAGACCTTGTTGACCACGGCCTCCAGCAGCGAGGCGTCGTGGCTGATCACGATCAGCCCGCCCTTGTGCGCGGCGAGGAAGCCACGCAGCCAGGTGATCGAGTCGGCGTCCAGGTGGTTGGTCGGCTCGTCGAGCAGCAGGATCCCGCCGCCGTTCTCGGCCGCGTCCCGGAACAGGATCCGGGCCAGCTCGACCCGGCGGCGCTGACCGCCGGAGAGGGTGCCGATGGTCTGCGCGAGGACCCGATCGGGCAGGCCGAGGTTGGCGCAGATCCGCGCCGCCTCCGCCTCGGCGGCGTACCCGCCGAGGGAGGCGAACTGGTCCTCCAGCGCACCGTACCGGCGGACCAGCCGGTCGTCGCCGGTGCCCTCGGCGAGCTGCTCCTCGATCTCCTTCATCCGGGCCATCAGCACGTCCAGCCCCCGGGCGGAGAGCACCCGGTCCCGCGCGGTGACCCCCAGGTCGCCGGTACGCGGGTCCTGCGGCAGGTAGCCGACCTGGCTGCGCCGGTCGATCTGCCCGGAGTAGGGCTGGCCCTTGCCGGCCAGCACCTTCAGGGTGGTGGTCTTGCCGGCGCCGTTTCGGCCGACCAGGCCGATCCGGTCGCCGGGCTGGACCCGCAGCGTGGTGTCGGACAGCAGGATCCGGGCGCCGGCACGGAGTTCCAGGCCGCTCGCAGTGATCATGTCGGAGGACTCGCTCTCGGGGTCGAAGGCTGACTCAGGGCACACGAACGAGCCGGCGGACCACGGATCCGTCGGCTCGGGGCGTTCAGCCTTCGCAGAGCAGCACGGTCCGATTGTACCGGGCGGGCGGCGGGACCCGGGACCGGATTACCGATCAAGATCACGGGGTATCGACAAACCGCGACATCGGGCACGAGCAGGCATCGAGCGAGGCATCGGCGATCAGGGCGATCGGGGTACGTGATGGAGCTCAACGAGGACGCACGGATCGATACCAGTCAGGTGGAGGACCGGCGTGGGTCCGGCGGCGGGCTGGCCGGCATCCCCATCCCGACCGGCGGTGGCCGGGGCGGCGTGGTCGGCCTGATCATCGCCGTCCTGGTCACCCTGGTCGGCGGCGGCTTCGGGGTGAGCCAGCTCACCGGCGGGGGCGGCGAGGAGCAGGGCGACAACACCGCGCTCGAGCAGCGGTGCCAGGCCGATGACGCGCTGGGCCAGCTCGACTGCCGCAACACCCTCTACGTCAACTCCATCCAGGCGTACTGGCAGCGGGCGATGCCGCAGCACTTCGACCGGCCGTACCAGGAATCCGACACGGTCTTCTTCGCGCAGGCGGTGAGCACCGGCTGCGGGCAGGCCGACTCCGGGGTCGGGCCGTTCTACTGCCCGCTCGACGACCAGGTCTACATCGACCTGAGCTTCTACCGGGTACTCGCCGAGCAGCTCGGCGCCCCCGGCGAGTTCGCCCAGCCGTACGTGCTGGCGCACGAGTACGGCCACCACGTGCAGGACCTGCTCGGCACCGAGCAACGGGTACGCGACCAGCGGCAGGCCAGCCCCGACGAGGCCAACCGGCTCTCGGTGCTGCTGGAACTCCAGGCGGACTGCTACGCCGGCGCCTGGGCCCGCAACGCCACCGGCACCGCCGACGACCGGGGCGTGAAGATCTTCACCAGCCTCACCGAGCGGGACATCCAGGAGGGGCTGGACACGGCGGCGGCGATCGGCGACGACGCGATCCAGCGGAGGTCCGGCGGCCGGATCGACGAGTCGCAGTTCACCCACGGCAGCTCGGCTGACCGGCAGAAGTGGTTCGGCACCGGCTACTCCAGCGGCGACCCGACCTCCTGCGACACCTTCGGCACCGCCCGCTGACCATTCCGCCGCAGGTATCGCCGGCTAGGGATCGCGGACCAGCACGCGGACCGCCCGGGCGGCGGAGATCGCGTCGACCAGTACGGTGTGCCGGGGTTCGGGTACGTCGAGCAGCCGCTCGGCCCGCAGCGCCGCCACCGGGGCCAGCCGCCGGTCGGCCAGGATGGTCTCCACCGCCCGCCGGTCGCCACCGGCCACCACGGCGGCGAGCCGGCCGGCCTCGGGCAGCAGCAGCCGGACGGCCAGCTCCGCCCCGTCGGCCGCGGCGGCCTTCGCCTGGTTGTCCCGGCGCCGGGCGAACCGCTGCTGTGACCAGCCGCCGGCCGCGGTGCGGCCCTGCACGTACCGGCTGTCCACCTTGGAGACGACGAGGCGGTCGCCCTCGGCGACGCCGACCGCCACCGCACCCTTGCGGGCCAGCAGCAGGCCCAGCCGCCGGGGTGCCGCGACCTGCGCCGCGAAGGTGGGCAGGTCGTCCGGGGCGGGCACGCCCGGCGGCGGATGCAGCACCGCGAGCGTGCCGTCCGGAGCGGTCAGCCGCAGCCCGTCCGGGCCGGCGTCGACCGCCGGCGGCCCGCCGTGTCGCTCGGCGAAGCCGTCGAGCCAGCGGGCGAGCCGGGCCGGGGGCACGTCCACCCAGCGGCCGCCGCCGGCAGCGGGTCGGCTGTTCACCCCCGAACGGTACGACGTCCACCGCCGGCACCCGGCCGCCGGGTCCGCCCGTGCCATGAGTTCCGGGAACGGTCGCACCCCGCCGCGGGTCCGACCCGTCCGCTGGTTTCTGGCACAGCTCCCGCCCGGAGAACGTCGGGCGAGCGACCGCAGGTCCCGGTCAGCGCAGCAGCAGGTGGACGGCGAGCGCGGCGATCAGGGCGCTGGAGACGAGGGCGGTGCCCAGCCTCCCCCGGGGTCCGGAGAGCACCCGGCCGATGAGCGAACCACCGGAGGCGACCAGTAGCTGCCAGCTCGCCGAGGCGACGAACGCGGCGAACACGAAGACCACCTCCGCACCGCCCGACCAGTCGGTGGCGGCCCGCCGGCCGAGCACCAGCGCGGCGAAGTAGAGGATCGTCATCGGGTTCAGCAGGGTCAGCGCCAGCAGCCCGCCGTACGCCCGCAGTGGCGTGCCCAGGCTCCGGTCGGTCCTGGCCGCCCGGCCCGGGTCGGTCCGGTGCCGGACGGCGCCCCAGGCGCCCGTACCGGCCAGCAGCAGCAGTACGCCGACCGCGACCCAGCGCAGCGGCTCGGCGATCGGCTCGATCAGGCCGGCCAGCGCGGCGCCGCCGAGCACCGCGACGGCCGCGTAGAGCCCGTCGGCGGTGGCGACCCCGAGCGCGGCGGCGGCGCCGACCCGGATCGAGGTACGCGCGGTCAGTCCGATCACGAGAATGGCGATGGCGCCGACCGGTATGGCGACGCCGTATCCGGCGAGCAGGCCGGCGACGAGCGCGTCGGTCACGACGGTGCCGCGCTGATCGACGCCAACCGGGTGCGCTTCCGCTGTCGCCGGGCGGCCCGGTCGGGCACGGCGACGGAAACGGAGGTCCACGAGACAGGCGTGATCACGGAACGATTCTGGCCGGTCGCGGGGCCGGTCGCGACGGATTATCCGCCAGTGCCGCACCGCCGATCCAGGACTATCTATCGGCCCGGCGAACTCGTTACCATCCGGTAGCCGAATGTTGCTCACATTCGCTCGTACCGTCGGAAGGATCCCCGATGGCCCACCGTCCCCGCCGCCGCGCCGCCGCCGGGATCGCGGTGCTCAGCGCGGCCGTGCTCGCGTTCACCGCCGCACCGGCACCGGCCGCACCGCCGCCCGGCCCGGCCGCCGGTCCCGCCGCCGCGCCGGCCAGCACCGCCTTCGCGGCCGGCGACTACTGCCTGGGCGAGTGCGCCGACATCCTGCCGCCGGGCCAGAACGGCAATGCCACCCTGGTCGAGGTGCTGGCCAACCAGGCGCTCGGGGTGCTGCCCCGGCACGCCGGCGACCAGCTCGACCGGTACGCCAGCCTGGTCTACGGGTACGCCGGGCTGCGTGAGGAGCAACTCGGCGCCTTCTTCAACGACGCCTCCTTCGGCGTGCCGCCCGGTCAGGTCGAACGCAGCTACTCGCCGCGCGCCGACGTCACCGTCGTGCGGGACCGGGCGACCGGCGTCCCGCACGTCACCGGCACCACCCGGGGCGGCACCATGTTCGGCGCCGGTTACGTCGGCGCGGAGGACCGGCTCTTCACCATGGACCTGCTCCGGCACGTCGGCCGGGGCACCCTCACCCCGTTCGCCGGCGGGGCACCGGGCAACCGGGCTCTCGAACAGAGCGTCTGGCGGAACTCGCCGTACACCGAGGCGGACCTCGCGGCCCAGGTGGCCGCGCTGCGCCAGCGGGGTCCCCGGGGCGAGCAGCTCTACGCCGACGTGCAGGAGTACATCGCCGGGATCAACGCCTACATCCGGCACTGCATGGCCAACCGCAACTGCCCCGGCGAGTACGTGCTGACCGGGCACCTGGACGCGATCACCAACGCGGGTGGGCCGGAGCCGTTCCAACTGACCGACCTGATCGCGATCTCCGGCGTGGTCGGCGGGCTGTTCGGCGGCGGTGGCGGGCACGAGATGCAGTCGGCGCTGGTCCGGATCGCCGCCCGGGCGAAGTACGGGCCGGTCGAGGGTGACCGGGTGTGGACCGCGTTCCGGATGCAGAACAACCCGGAGACGGTGCTGACCCTGCACGACGGGCAGAGCTTCCCGTACGGCAACGCCGACCCGGACGCGCCCAGCGTGGTGCTGCCGGACCCGGGCTCGGCCCGGCCGGAGGCGGTCACCGCCAACCCCACCGGGTCGGCCCGGCAGGCCACCGGCGGACCGTCGGAGCTGGCCGCCGCGCTGTCGGGGCTGACCATCACGCCACGGGGGATGTCGAACGCCGCCGTGATCTCCGGTGCGCACTCGGCCACCGGCCACCCGATCGCGGTCTTCGGCCCGCAGACCGGCTACTTCGCGCCGCAACTGCTGATGGTGCAGGAGTTGCAGGGGCCGGGGATCAGCGCCCGGGGGGCGGCGTTCGCCGGGGTCAACCTCTACGTACTGCTCGGCCGGGGCCAGGACTACGCCTGGAGCGCCACCTCGGCCACCCAGGACATCACCGACACCTACGCGGTGCCGCTCTGCACCACCGACGGCAGCGCACCGACGCTGGCCAGCAACTTCTACCGCTATCGCGGCCAGTGCCTGGCGATGGAGGAGATCTCGCACGTCAACTCCTGGCGGCCGACCGTCGCTGACGGCACGGCGGCCGGCTCGTACACGATGATCGCCCGGCGGACCAGGCTGGGGCTGGTGGCGTGGCGGGGCACGGTCGGCGGGGTGCCGCACGCGTTCACCCAGCTCCGGTCGACGTACCGGCACGAGGCCGACTCGGCGATCGGGTTCCAGATGTTCAACGACCCCGCCGCGATGGGCTCCGCCGCCCAGTTCACCGCCGCGGCGTCCGAGATCGGGTACGCCTTCAACTGGTTCTACGTCAACTCGCGCCAGGCGGCGTACGCCAACTCCGGGCTGAACCCGGTGCGGGCCGCCGGATCGAACCCGAACCTGCCGATCCGGGCCGAGCCGGCGTACGAGTGGCAGGGCTTCGACCCGGCCACCAACACCGCGAACTACCACCCGGCGTCGGCGCACCCGAACTCGGTCGACCAGGACTACTACGTGAGCTGGAACAACAAGCAGGCCGCCGACTACGGCGCGGCGGACGGCAACTTCAGCTTCGGCCCGGTGCACCGGGGCGACCTGCTGGACAAGCCGATCCGGGCGGCGATCGAGGCCGGGCAGAAGTTCGACCGCGCCTCGCTGACCGCGCTGGTGCAGCGGGCCGGCCTCACCGACCTGCGCGGGATCGAGGTACTCGACGAACTGGTCCGGGTGCTGGAGAGCCAACCGGTCGGCGACGCCGGCCTGGCCGGGGTGATCGGCCGGCTGAAGGCGTGGCGGCAGGCCGGGGCGCTGCGGGTGGAGACCTCGGCCGGCGCGAAGACGTACCAGCACGCCGAGGCGATCCGCGTCTTCGACGCCTGGTGGCCGTTGCTGGTCCGGGGCCAGTTCGCCGGGCCGCTCGGCGGCGACCTCTACCAGACGCTGGTCAACGCGATGCAGATCAACGAGTCCCCCTCCGGGCACCAGCAGGGCGACACCCCGGGCCTGCCTGGTTCGGCCGCCGCCGCCCAGACGCACAAGGGCTCGTCCTTCCAGTACGGCTGGTGGGGTTATGTCGATGCCGACCTGCGGGCGGTGCTCGGCGAGCCGGTGTCCGGCGGGCTCGGCCGGACGTACTGCGGCGACGGGAGCCTGGCCGCCTGCCGGCAGATCCTGCTGGACACCCTGCGCACCGCCGCCGCCCAGCCGGCCGCCGAGGTCTATCCCGGCGACGCGCACTGCGCCGCCGGGGACCAGTGGTGCGCCGACGCCATCGTGCAGTCCCCGCTGGGCGGGATCCGGCACGCCAGCATCGCCTGGCAGAACCGGCCGACGTACCAGCAGGTGGTCTCCTTCCCGGCCGCTCGCGGCAACGGCCCTGCCGCCCCGTACCCCCGCCGGTAGATCTTGACGATTTGTTGTCGTTCCGGCAGCAACAAGTCGTCAAGATCTATGGGTTGTCGGGCGCCAGCCGGCGGTGGTGAGGGCGCGGTGGAGTTGGGTGGCGACTTCGGCGGGGTGGTGGCGGATTTGGTGGGCGGAGAAGCGGAGTAGGCGGTCGCCGTCGAGCCACACGTCGTTCTGCCGGCGCATGTCCGCCTCCCAGTGGCGTACCTGCATGTGGTGCGCACCGTCGACCTCGACGTGCAGCCGCCAACGCCGCCAGTACGCGTCCAGATAGCGCACCCGACCGCTGGCATCCCGCCGCCGTTCCTGGAGGTCGGGCCGGGGTAGCTGGTAGCGCCGGCAGAGCCGGACGAAATCGATCTCGGACAGCGCTTCCGCGCCGCCTTCGGCATCCCGGGCGGTCTCCCGCACCAACGCCCGGCGACGGGCTCGGGGTAGTTCCTCGACCACCTTGATGATCTCCCCTGGCAGCACCAGGCGCTGCTGGCACCCGGCCGCGATCACCGACCGTGCCTCGTCGTCGGTACGCGCCCAGCCGGCCGCGTCCACCAGCGAGCGGTACTGGTCCGTCTCGGACGCGCCGCCTGCACCTGATCCGGCGGCAGTGACCTGGTCCGGTGCACCCGCACCCCGGGCATCCCGGGCGCGAGCCGGCGACGTGCGGTCGAGCTGCTGTGCCCCTCCGGCACCAGTACGTCGATCGGCTCCGGCCGGAACCCCCGCAGTCCCGCCTCGGCGGCTGCGCTCAGGCCGGCGAGCACGGCGTCGGATCCGACCGACAACACCGCCACCCAGAGTTGCTGGGCCCGGGTCAGCTCACCCGGATGCGCCACCAGTACGCCACGGCACCATCGCCGCCACCGCCCCGCCGCCAGCAGATGCCGCACCTTCGCGGGCGACAGCGCCCGACTGGCCTGCCCCCACGTCACCACCTGTGACTGCTCGAACAGCAGCCACTCCCACTCGCTGCCCTCGTCCCCCGGCATCCGCACCGGGGAAGTCCACCGGAGATGTTGACGAGTTGTTGTCGTTCCCGCGACAACAACTCGTCAAGATCTGCGACAGGCGGGCCGCTCAGACGTTGAAGCCGAGGGCGCGGAGCTGGTCGCGGCCCTCATCGGTGATCTTGTCGGGGCCCCACGGCGGGAGCCAGACCCAGTTGATCCGGATGTCGTTGACGAGGCCGCCGCCGGGGCCGGTGGTCAGCGCCTGCCGGGCCTGGTCCTCGATCACGTCGGTCAGCGGGCAGGCCGCCGAGGTGAGCGTCATGTCCAGGGTCGCGACGTTCTCGTCGTCCACGTGCACCCCGTAGACCAGACCGAGGTCGACCACGTTGATGCCCAGCTCGGGGTCGACGACGTCCTTCATCGCCTCTTCGATGTCGGCGACCGCGGCCCTGCCGGTCGACCCCGTCGACTCGGCCGACGCGGTCGTCGTGTCCTGATCAGTCATGCCGTCTTCACCTCGCTCCGCTCGTTACTGTCCTCGTTGCCGGCCTCGACGTCCACTCCGGCCCGGGCCGCGGCATCCTTGAACGCCATCCAGGGCAGCAGCGCGCACTTCACCCGCGCCGGATAGCGGGCCACCCCGGCGAACGCCACCGCGTCGCCGAGGAGTTCCTCGTCCGGGGTCACCTGCCCGCGCCCGGACATCAGCTCGACGAACGCGGCGTGCACCGCGAACGCGTCCCCGGTCTGTCTGCCGGTGAGCAGCTCGTGCAGCACGCTCGCCGACGCCTGGCTGATCGAGCAGCCGAGGCCGTCGTACGAGACGTCACTGAGCGTGCCGTCGTCCAGGGCGACCCGGACGGTCACCTCGTCGCCGCAGGTGGGGTTGACGTGGTGCGCCTCGGCGGCGTACGGCCCGCGCAGCCCGCGCCCGTGCGGATGCTTGTAGTGATCCAGGATGATCTCCTGGTAGAGCTGGTCGACCTGCATTACCCGAACACCTTCCGTACCTGTTCCAGCCCGCGCACCAGGGCGTCGACCTCGCTGGTCGTGGTGTACAGGTAGAACGAGGCGCGGGTCGTCGCCGGTACGCCGAACCGGACGCAGACCGGTCGCGCACAGTGATGGCCGACCCGCACCTCGATGCCCTCGGCGTCCAGCACCTGACCCACGTCGTGCGGGTGGATGCCGTCCAGCGCGAACGAGATCGTCCCGCCCCGGCCGACCGGCACCGACGGACCGAAGATCCGCAACCCGGGCACGGTCTCCAGGGCGTCCAGCGCGTACGCGGTCAGTTCCTTCTCGTGCCACTGGATCGCCTTCATGCCGATCCCGGAGAGGTAGTCCACCGCCGCGCCCAGCGCCACCGCCTCGGCGATCGGCGGGGTACCCGCCTCGAACCGGGCCGGCGGCGGCGCGTAGGTCGAGCCGGTCATCGCGACCGTCTCGATCATCGATCCGCCGCCGAAGACCGGCGGCATCGCGGCCAGCAGCTCGCCCCGGCCCCAGAGCACCCCGATCCCGCTCGGCCCGCACATCTTGTGCCCGGTGAACGCGATGAAGTCGGCGTCCAGGTCGACCACGTCGACCGGCAGGTGCGGCACCGACTGCGAGCAGTCGAGCAGCAGCAGCGCGCCGACCTGCCGGATCCGCTCGGTGATCCGGGCGGTGGCGTTGATCGTGCCGAGGATGTTGGACATGTGCACGATCGAGACCAGTTTGGTCCGCTCGTTGACCAGCTCCTCCAGCCCGGACTCGTCGAGCCGGCCGCTGTCGGTGACCGGGAACCAGCGCAGCGTGGCGCCGGTCCGCTCGCAGAGGAGCTGCCACGGCACGATGTTGGAGTGGTGCTCCATCTCCGAGATCACGATCTCGTCGCCGGGGCCGAGCCGGAACCTCGGGTCACCGCCCGCGCCGAGCGAGGCGTTGGAGAAGGCGTACGCGACCAGGTTGATCGCCTCGGTGGAGTTCTTGGTGAACACCACCTCGTCCGGGCTCGGCGCGTTGACGAAGGTCGCCACCTTCGCCCGGGCCCCCTCGTACGCCTCGGTCGCCTCCGTCCCGACGGTGTGCACCGAGCGGGAGACGTTGCCGTTGTGCCGCTCGTAGTGCTCGCGCAGCGCGTCCAGCACCTGCCGGGGCTTCTGCGAGGTGTTCGCGCTGTCGAGGTAGACCATCGGGTGGCCGTTGACCTCGCGCCCCAGGATCGGGAAGTCGGCGCGTACCGCCTCGACGTCGTAGCGCGGCACGTCGTCGTACTGTGGCATCCCCGGCGGGATCGCGATGCTGGTCATCTCGACGGTGCCCTTCCGGTTCTCAGGCCCGGGCCGTGCCGGCGCCGGCGACGTACCGCTCGTAGCCCTCGGCCTCGAGCTTCTCGGCCAGCTCCGGGCCGCCCTGCTCGACGATCCGCCCCGCCACGAAGACGTGCACGAAGTCCGGCGTGATGTAGCGGAGGATCCGGGTGTAGTGGGTGATCAGCAGCAGCCCGGTCTCGCCGGTCTCGCGGACCCGGTTGACGCCCTCGCTGACCACCCGCAGGGCGTCGATGTCCAGCCCGGAGTCGGTCTCGTCGAGGATCGCCACCTTCGGCTTGAGCAGCTCGAGCTGCACGATCTCGTGCCGCTTCTTCTCACCGCCGGAGAAGCCCTCGTTGACGTTGCGCTGGGCCATCGCCGGGTCCATCTGGAGCCGCTCCATCGCGCCGCGCAGCTCGCCGGCCCAGGTGCGGAGTTTCGGCGCCTCGCCGTCGATCGCGGTCTTCGCGGTGCGCAGGAAGTTCGCCACCGACACCCCGGGCACCTCGACCGGGTACTGCATGGCGAGGAAGAGGCCGGCCCGGGCCCGCTCGTCCACGGCCATCGAGAGCACGTCCTGACCGTCCAGCAGCACCTCGCCGCCGGTGATCTCGTACTTCGGGTGCCCGGCGATCGAGTACGCCAGGGTCGACTTGCCGGACCCGTTCGGGCCCATGATCGCGTGGGTCTCCCCCGCCCGCACGGTGAGGTCGACCCCGGCCAGGATCGGCTTCAGCTCGCCCTCGGGCAGCCGGACCGACACCTGCAGGTCACGGATCTCCAGAACGCTCATGGTGCGGTAACTCCATTGCTCGGTGTGAGACTCAGGTAGATGTCGCCGTCGCGGATCTCGACGGGGTAGACGGGTACGGGTTCGGTCGCGGGCAGCCCGGTCGGCTCGCCGGTACGCAGGTCGAAGCGGGATCCGTGCAGCCAGCACTCCAGGGTGCAGCCGTCGACCTCGCCCTCGGAGAGCGCCACGGCGGCGTGCGAGCACTCGTCGCGTACGGCATAGAAGTTGCCGTCCTCGGCGTGCACGACGGCGATCTCGGTGCCGTCCACGTCGGCGGAGATGACGCTGCCCTTCGGCACGTCCTCGGTCGAACAGATCCGGATCATCAGGAGCCAGCCTTCATCAGCCGGGTCTCGATCTGCTCGCCGAGCCGGTTCCGCAGCTCCTCGGCCGGGATCTTGTTGAGCAGTTCGGCGAAGAAGCCCCGGACCACCAGCTTGCGCGCCTCGTCCTCGGGAATGCCCCGAGCCATCAGGTAGAAGAGCTGCTCGTCGTCGAAGCGCCCGGTCGCGCTGGCGTGCCCGGCGCCGGCCACCTCACCGGTCTCGATCTCCAGGTTGGGTACCGAGTCGGCGCGGGCGCCGTCGGTCAGCACCAGGTTCCGGTTGATCTCGTACGTGTCGGTGCCGGTCGCGGCGGCCCGGATCAGCACGTCGCCGACCCAGACGGTGTGCGCGCTGACGCCCTGCAACGCGCCCCGGTAGCCGACGTAGCTGCGGCAGTCCGGCACGCTGTGGTCGACCATCTGCCGGTGCTCCAGGTGCTGCCCGGCGTCGGCGAAGTAGAGGCCGTACAGCTCGGCCTCGCCGCCCCGGCCGGTGTATTCCACGCTGGTGTACTGCCGGACCAGCTCGCCGCCGAGGCTCACCTGGATGTGCGTCACCTTGGCGTCCCGGCCGAGCCGGACCTTGAGGTGCTGGGCCTGCACCGCGTCCGGCGCCCAGTCGGCGACGGTGACCAGGGTCAGCTTCGCGCCCTCGTCGACCGCGACCTCGACGTTGTCGGCCAGGGTCACCGAACCGGTCTGCTCCAGCACCAGCGTCACCTCGGCGAACCGGCCGACGTCGACGAAGGTGTGCCCGAAGGAGGCGCCGTCGGCGCCCTGCCCGACCAGCCGGACGGTGACCGGCTGGGCCGGCCGGGTCTCCGGGGCCACCGCCACGACCACCGCCTCGCCGGCCCGGCCGTGCGCCAGCGCGCTGATCCGGTCGAACGGGGTCAGCACGCTGCCGATCCGGGTGTCACCCTCGTGCACGCCGCCGAAGGTCACCCCGTCCGGCAGCGCGGCGACCTCGTAGCGCAGCCGGCCGTCGACCGGGCTGAACGTGTCGTCGGCCAGGCCGCGCAGCCGCTTCAGCGGGGTGAACCGCCACTCCTCCTCCATGCCGGTCAGGGCCGGGAAGTCGCGGACGTCGTAGGAGCGGAGCGTCTGCGCCTTTGTCTGCGCGACCGGCGCGGCGGGCGCGAATGCTTCGGTAGTCATCTCTTCCTTGGTCTTGTCTGGCGAGGTCCGAGGCGGGATGCGGCGGCGGCCGGCGTCAGCCGACCGCGCCCTCCATCTGCAGCTCGATCAGCCGGTTGAGCTCCAGCGCGTACTCCATCGGGAGTTCCTTGGCGATCGGCTCGATGAAGCCGCGCACGATCATCGCCATCGCCTCGTCCTCGGTCATGCCCCGGCTCATCAGGTAGAAGAGCTGGTCCTCGCTGACCTTGGAGACGGTCGCCTCGTGCCCCATCGCCACGTCGTCCTCGCGGATGTCGACGTACGGGTAGGTGTCCGACCGGGAGATGGTGTCGACCAGCAGCGCGTCGCACTTGACGGTGCTCTTGCTGTGGTGCGATCCCTCCAGCACCTGGACCAGGCCACGGTAGGACGTCCGCCCACCGGCCCGGGCGATCGACTTGGAGACGATCGTGCTGGAGGTGTGCGGCGCGGCGTGCACCATCTTGGCGCCGGCGTCCTGGTGCTGGCCCTCGCCGGCCATCGCCACCGAGAGCACCTCGCCCTTGGCGTGCTCGCCGGTCATCCAGACCGCCGGGTATTTCATCGTCACCTTGGAGCCGATGTTGCCGTCGATCCACTCCATGGTCGCACCCTCGTGGCAGACCGCCCGCTTGGTGACCAGGTTGTAGACGTTGTTCGACCAGTTCTGGATGGTCGTGTAGCGGCAGCGGGCGTTCTTCTTGACGACGATCTCCACGACCGCGCTGTGCAGCGAGTCGGAGGAGTAGATCGGCGCGGTGCAGCCCTCGACGTAGTGCACGTACGCGCCCTCGTCGACGATGATCAGGGTCCGCTCGAACTGGCCCATGTTCTCGGTGTTGATCCGGAAGTACGCCTGGAGCGGGATCTCCACCTGCACGCCCTTCGGCACGTAGATGAAGGAGCCGCCGGACCAGACCGAGGTGTTCAGCGCGGCGAACTTGTTGTCGCCGACCGGGATCACCGTGCCGAAGTACTCCTTGAAGAGGTCCTCGTGCTCCTTGAGCGCGGTGTCGGTGTCCAGGAAGACGACGCCCTGCTCCTCCAGGTCCTCACGGATCTTGTGGTAGACCACCTCGGACTCGTACTGGGCGGCGACACCGGCGACCAGCCGCTGCTTCTCGGCCTCCGGGATGCCCAGCTTGTCGTAGGTGTTCTTGATGTCCTCGGGCAGGTCCTCCCAGCTCGCGGCCTGCTTCTCGGTGGACCGTACGAAGTACTTGATGTTGTCGAAGTCGATCCCGCCGAGGTCGGCACCCCAGTTCGGCATCGGCTTGCGGCCGAACAGCCGCAGCCCCTTGAGCCGGAGGTCGAGCATCCAGGCGGGCTCGTTCTTCTTGGCGGAGATGTCCCGGACCACCGCCTCGTTGAGGCCGCGCTGGGCAGCGGCGCCGGCAACGTCGGAGTCGGCCCAGCCGTACTCGTAGCGTCCCAGGGCGGCGAGCTGCTCCTCCTGCGTCATGGGCTGGACGATCTGCTCGGTCATCTATCTGTCCTCACACTGCTGGCGGAAGGTTTGGGCTGGGTCGGGATGTGCGTGGTGCACACCCCGTCGCCGTGGGCGATGGTGGCGAGCCGCTGCACGTGGGTGCCGACCAGGCGGGAGATGACCGCCGTCTCGGCCTCGCACAGCTGGGGAAACTCCGCGGCCACGTGGGCCACCGGGCAGTGGTGCTGGCACAACTGCCCGCCGGAGGCGATCGTGGACGCGTTGGCAGCGTATCCCTCGGCGGTCAGCGCCCCGGCGAGTGCCTCGGCCCTGGCCAGCGGGTCGTCCCCGGCGCCCTCCATGGCGGCCCGGCAGCGGGCCTCCAGCGCCGCGACCTGCTCGGCGGCGAAGGCGTCGACCGCGTCCGGCCCGCCGTACCGGGAGATCCAGCGCAGCGCGGCGGTGGCCATCCCGTCGTAGGTGTGGGTGCCGCAGCGGCGCCGGCCGGAGTCGGTGAGCCGGAAGATCCTGGCCGGCCGGCCGCGACCGCGCTGACCCCGGACGACCTGGTCACGGGCGATCACGTCGCCGTCGGCGAGCATCGCGTCCAGGTGGCGGCGGATCGCCGCCGGGCTGAGCCCCAGCTCCGCGCCGAGCTGCGCGGCGGTGGCCGCACCGTGCTCCAGCAGCAACTGGGTCACCCGGTCCCGGGTCGGGCGGCCCTCCGGACCGGCGACCCCAGCGGCGGCGGCCACGGCGGAACCGGCGACCGGATCGGTCACCCGCTCCTGCTCCGAACACGCCGCCAGGTTTTTCACTACGCCAACGTTACGTATTTCGTCCGCGGTCCGCAAACCCGGTGTCCGGTGATCCAGACCACCGGACGGCGGACGCGCCGTCCAGCATGATCACATTTGCACGTACCATGGCCGGCGTGAGCCGATTCGGCGAATTTTCTGGCAAACCCACCCTATCGCGACTGGCCCTCGCCTCCGTGGTGGGCAACGTGCTGATCGTCGGCACCGGCGGCGCGGTCCGGCTGACCAAGTCCGGGCTCGGCTGCCCCACCTGGCCCCGCTGCACCGACTCCTCGTACGTGGCGACCGCCGAGATGGGCGTGCACGGGGCGATCGAGTTCGGCAACCGGCTGCTCACCTTCGCGCTCGCCGCCGTGGTCATCGCCGCGATGGTCGCCGCCTGGCGGCAGCGCCCCGCCCGCCGAGGGCTCCGGCTGCTCAGCGTCGGTGCCGCGTTCGGCATCCCGGCACAGGCGGTGATCGGCGGGATCACCGTGCTCACCGACCTGAACCCGTGGGTGGTCGGGCTGCACTTCCTCGCCTCGATGGCGGTGATCGCGGCCGCGTACGCGTTCTGGCGCCGGACCCTCGAACCGGACGGACCGGCCCGGCCGACCGTACCGGCACCGCTGCGTACGCTCGCCTGGCTCACCGCCGGGGTGGCCGCCGCCGTACTGGTGGTCGGCACCTGGGTGACCGGCAGCGGCCCGCACTCCGGCGACTCTGGGGCGGCCCGCAACGGCCTGGACCCGGAGACCATCTCCCAGGTGCACGCCGACACCGTCTTCCTGCTCGTGGGCCTCTCCGTCGCGATCTGGTTCGCGTTCCGCGCGGTCGGCGCGCCGGCCGGCGCGGTCCGGGCGGCCGGACTGCTCGTGCTCGCCGAACTCGGCCAGGGCCTGATCGGCTTCGTGCAGTACGTCACCGGCCTGCCGGTGGCGCTGGTCGGCGCGCACATGCTCGGCTCCTGCCTGGTCTGGCTCGCCGCCCTCGCGGTGCTCTGGTCGACCCGGGAACGCACCGCCCTCACCGCCCCGCTGAGCCAGGCCCGGCCCGATCTCGTCGGCACGGCGCACTGAACGACGGCCGGCGCGGCACCTGAACGGCCGGCCCGGCGCCGCACCCGACGGCCGGCCCGGCGCCGCACCCGACGGCCGGCCCGGACCCGAACCCGACGGCGGCGAGACGGTCTGGAGCCGAACCCGACGGCGGGACGCTCAGCCCAGCCGGGCGGCGATGGCGTCAGCCAGCCGGCCGGCCGCGCCCGGGTCGTGGGCCAGGAAGAGCGACGGTTCGGTGAGTTCCACCTCGACCAGCACCGGCGCGCCGGCCGGACCCGGAATCAGGTCCACCCGGGCGTAGAGCGGCCGGCCCGGCCCGCCCGGCAGCGCCGCCAGTACCCGCTCGGCAACCGCGATTTCCGGCTCCGCCGGGGTACGCGGGGTGATCTGCTCCGGCCGGAACAGCCCCTCGACGCCGTAGTCCGGGCCGACCAGCATCGGCCCCTTGCGGATCGCGTGGCTGAACCGGAGCCCGTCCGGGCCGGCGACGAAGAGCAGCGAGGTCTCCCCGGCGGTGTCCACGGCGGTCAGGTACGGCTGCACCATCACCCACCGGCCCGCCGCCTGGAGCCGCTTGACGTGTGTGGCGGCGAGCTCCCGGTGCTCCGCGTCGGCCAGGTCGTACCGGCCGGTGTCCAGGCTTCCGGCGCCGACGACGGGCTTGACGACGTACTCGCCGGGCTCCGGCGGGAGCGCCCAGTCGTCGGCGGGATCGAGCCAGGTCGTCGGCACGGTCGGCAGCCCGGCCTCGGCGAGTTCCCGCAGGTAGCGCTTGTCGGTGTTCCAGCGCACCAGGTCGGCCGGGTTGGCCAGCCGGGGCACGGTCTCGGTCCAGGCGACGAACTCGGCGTGCCGGGTCGGGTAGTCCCAGGGCGAGCGGAGCACCGCCAGCGCGTAGCCGGCCCAGTCCACGTCCGGGTCGTCCCAGACTGCCGCCTCGACCCGGATGCCGCGTTCGGCGAGCGGATCCAGCAACAGCCGGTCGTCGGGGTCGAGTCCGGGAAGTTCGCTACAGGTAATGAGTGCGACCCGGGGCTCGCCCCGGGTCGCACGGCTGTTATCGGACAAAACTATCAACGAGCGAAGGTACGCCGAGCCATCGACCGCCAAAGATCGTTACTCGGACGCATCTGGTCCATCAGTTCCCGCTCCCATTCGTTCTCCACGGCTACCCCCGCCTTGGCGCAGGCCAGTCGCGCGACATCGGTGCTCTCCGCGAACTGGTCAGCCCACACGCCGTCCTCCCCCACCAGGACAATGCGTGCGCCCCGCTTGCCGACGTACTCGATGACCGCCTTCGCGCCGCCGTGGCCGGCGGCAAACGACTGGATGCCAGCGACCAGACCGTTGGGGGTCTGACCCGCGACGGTCTGCTCGGCCGTCGGCGTCGTATCGGAACCATCTGCCATAACGCGAAGCCTAAGCAGACTTCGACCGGCACGAGGGGCAGCTACCGATAATTTGTGATGCCGATTACGGTGACGTTTACCGGAGCTACTCACCAGCTTTGGGCGATTTTTCGGTGTATACGCGATTAATTCAAAGCCATCATTCACGTTCAGGTCTGGCAAACGGGACGAACGGGGACGAAGGCCCCGAAACCGTCAGAGCAGCGCGTCGACCGCGACCGCGGCGAAGACGATCGTCAGGTACGTGATCGACCAGTGGAACAGCCGCATCGGCTTGACCGGCCCGCCCCGGGCGGCCCGCTGGCTCAACCGGTGCGCCTCGACGACGAACATCCCGCCCGCCGCCAGCACGGTGAGCCCGTAGACCGGGCCCATGCCGAGCGGCCAGACCAGCACCGACGCCGCCACGGTCAACCAGGTGTAGACGACGATCTCGGTCGTGACCCGGCGGATCGAGGCCACCACCGGCAGCATCGGGATGCCGGCCCGGGCGTAGTCGTCCTTGAACTTGATGGCCAGGGCGTAGAAGTGCGGTAGCTGCCAGAAGAACACCACCGCGAACAGCCCCCAGGCCCGCGGCGCCAGCGAGCCGGTCACCGCCGCCCAGCCGATCAGCACCGGAGCCGAGCCGCAGATCCCGCCCCAGAAGGTGTTCTGCCAGGTCGTCCGCTTCAACCACATCGTGTAGACGAGGTCGTAGTAGACGATGGCGCCCAGGGTCAGCGCGGTGGCCAGCCAGTTGGTGAAGACCGCCATCAGGGTCACCGAGACCACCGCCAGCACCAGCCCGAAGACCAGCGCGCTGCGCGGCGCCACGGTGTGCGTCGGCAGCGGCCGGCGCTTGGTCCGCTTCATCACCTGATCGATGTCGCGGTCGATGTAGCAGTTCAGCGCGTTGGCCGCGCCCGCCGCCAGCGATCCGCCGACCAGCACGACGCCGACCAGCCAGAGCGACGGGATCCCGTCGGCGGCCAGCATCATCGTCGGCACCGTGGAGATCAGCAGCAGCTCGACGATCCGTGGCTTGGTCAGCGCGACGTACGCCCGGATCAGAGCGGCGACGTCCCGGCGCCGGGTCACCTCGCCCGGGGTCCCCGCAGCCGGGGCACCGCCGGTCACGGGGCGCTCGGTGATCATGCTCACGGATTGCCACCTTCCGGCGTCGGGCACACGGGTGATTCGGCTGCGGAGGCAGCGCGGGTGGCGGGCGGCCGAGGGCCAGCACGCCGACCGACAGCCTACGCGTCGTCGTTTTCGCTGCCCGGGCGACCCTTCTTCGGTGCGAACGATCACACTTCCGGCGAACCGCATCGCCGGTGGACGAGACCGGGAGATGGTCGTCCAGACGTGCTGCCCGGTCGCCGCTCGACGCTTGCCGGGTTGTCGTACAGGTGTGCTTGGCTCTGCTCATGCCTCGTCGTCGAGATCCGGCTGCGCCTGCGTCGTGCACCGCACCGCCCGGATCGGTCTACGCCTCACGCCCGGGCAGCGGCGGCGGTGTTTCGGCCTGTTGCGCTCAGCCGGCGACGTGTGGGCGTGCGTGTTGGAGATCAACAACTGGCGGCGAGCCCGCGGAGCCGCGCCGTTGGCGGGTTACCAGGAGTTGTGTCGGGAGTTGACCCGGGCGGGCTCGGGCACATTTGCGGACCTGGACACGACGGGTGCTCGATCCGTGTTGCGCCGGTTCTCCGACGCCTGGTTCGCGGCGGCGAAGCGCCGTGCCGAGGGTGACACTTCCGCCCGGTTCCCGCGCCGTCGACGACTACTGGTGCCGCTGCGCCGGTATCACGGCACCTTCACCCTCCACGGTCGCCGGGCACGGATTCCGACTGCCAAGGACGCTCCACCGTTGTGGCTGCGGCTGGCCCGTGACCTGCCCTACGCGGCCGAGCAGATCCGCTCGGTCACCCTGCTCTACGACGCCGGTCGCATCTTCCTGGACGTCACCGCCGAAGTACCGGTGACCTCGTACGAACCGGGCACTGGCCCGGAGCCTGATCGGGTAGCTGGAGTGGACCTGGGAGTGATCCACCCGTACGCGGTGAGCGGCCCGCATGGACAGGCCCTGCTGGTGTCCGGACGCGCGCTCCGCGCCGAGCACCGCCAGCACCTGACCGACACGAAACACCGCCGCCGGGCGGTCGCCAGGCGGGCACCCGGCCGGGGTGAGCAGGGCTCTCGGCGATGGCGGCATTACCGGCGGCGGGCCCGCCCTGTGGAAGGGCGGCATCGTCGCCGGATCCGACAGGCCCAGCACGAGGCCGCGAAAACTGGTCGCCTGGGCGGTCGAGCAGCGGATCGGGACTCTGAGGGTAGGTGATCCACGGGGCGTCCTGGACATCGATGCGGGCCGCCGGCACAACCTGCGGCTACGCCAATGGCAACTCGGTCGCCTCATCCGGATTTTGGGTGACAAGGCGGCTGCCGCCGGAATTAGGATGCAACTGGTGGACGAGCGAGGGTCGTCATCGACCTGCCCGTCCTGCCTTCGGCGGGTGTCGAAACCCCGAGGGCGGGTCTTCGCCTGCCCACACTGTCAACACCTGGGCCACCGTGACCTGATCGCGGCGGCCATCATCGCCACCCGCACCCCGGGCGGCGGACCCACCGCCTCAAACCCGCCGTTCCGGGTGGGGCGGTCACGCACCGTCGAGCGGCCGACACCTACCGGGTGCGGGCCGGTCCCGGCGTGACTTCCGCCGCCCTTCAGGCGGCGGGGGTCGATTGGCCAGCGGTGGCCCGCCCCACCAGCCGGTGGGGAGTCGCTCGCTCAACAACGCGAGGATCCACACACCACCGGGGGATCCGGTGAACGTTGATGGACACCGCACTAGGGTCATGAGGGAGGGTTCCGCCCATCACGCCGAGGAGCACACACGATCGTGGCTGACAATCGACCCGAGCAAACCTCGCTGAGCTGGTCCGATCTCGACCAGCGTGCCGTCGACACCGTCCGCGTGCTGGCCATGGACGCCGTGGAGAAGTCCGGCAACGGCCATCCGGGTACGGCGATGAGCCTGGCGCCGGCCGCATACCTGCTGTTCAACCGGGTCATGCGGCACGACCCGACGCACCCCGACTGGACCGGGCGGGACCGGTTCGTGCTGTCGGCGGGCCACAGCAGTCTCACCCTCTACATCCAGCTCTACCTCAGCGGGTACGGACTCGGCCTGACCGACCTCAAGGCGCTGCGGCAGTGGGGCTCGCTCACCCCCGGCCACCCCGAGCACGGGCACACCCGGGGCGTCGAGACCACCACCGGCCCGCTCGGCCAGGGGCTCGGCAACGCGGTCGGGATGGCGATGGCCGCCCGCCGCGAGCGCGGCCTGCTGGACCCGGACGCCTCGCCCGGCACCTCCCCGTTCGACCACCACATCTGGTGCATCGCCTCCGACGGCGACATCGAGGAGGGGATCAGCCACGAGGCGAGCGCGCTCGCCGGGCACCAGCGGCTCGGCAACCTGATCCTGATCTACGACGACAACGAGATCTCGATCGAGGACGACACCAGGATCGCCAAGAGCGAGGACGTGGCCGCCCGCTACGAGGCGTACGGCTGGCACGTGCAGACGGTGGACTGGCGCAGCGGTGACGCGGACCAGGGCCACTACCACGAGGACGTCCAGGCGCTGCACGCCGCGCTGCTCGCCGCCAAGGCGGAGACCGGCCGGCCGTCGTTCATCGCGCTGCGCACCATCATCGGCTGGCCGGCGCCGACCAAGCAGAACACCGGCAAGATCCATGGCTCCGCGCTCGGCGCCGACGAGGTTGCCGAGACCAAGAAGCTGCTCGGCTTCGACCCGGCCCAACACTTCGAGGTCGACGACGAGGTGCTGGCGCACGCCCGCCAGGTGCTGGAGCGGGGCCGGGCGGCGCACGCCGAGTGGGACACCGCGTACCAGGCGTGGGCCGACGCCAACCCGGAGGGCAAGGCGCTGCACGACCGGCTGGCCACCCGTACGCTGCCGGCCGGCTGGACCGACGCGCTGCCGGAGTTTCCGGCCGACGCCAAGGGGATCGCCACCCGGGCCGCCTCCGGCAAGGTCCTCCAGGCCCTGGCCCCGGTGCTGCCGGAACTCTGGGGCGGCTCGGCCGACCTGGCCGAGAGCAACAACACCACCATGGAGGGCGAGCCGTCCTTCATCCCCAGCGAGTACGCCACCAAGGCGTTCCCGGGCAACGAGTACGGTCGCACCCTGCACTTCGGCATCCGCGAGCACGCGATGGGTGCGATCCTGAACGGCATCGCGCTGCACGGCGGCACCCGCCCGTACGGCGGCACCTTCCTGGTGTTCAGCGACTACATGCGCCCGGCGGTCCGGCTCGCCGCGCTGATGAAGCTGCCGGTGGTCTACGTCTGGACGCACGACTCGATCGGTCTCGGCGAGGACGGCCCCACCCACCAGCCGGTCGAGCACCTGACCGCGCTGCGCGCCATCCCCGGCCTGGACGTGATCCGGCCGGCCGACGCCAACGAGACCGCCTGGGCCTGGCGGCGGGCGCTGGAGCACACCGACCGGCCGTCGGCGCTGGCGCTGAGCCGGCAGCCGCTGCCGACGCTGGACCGGACCGAGCTGGCCGGCGCCGACCAGACCGTCAAGGGTGGCTACGTGCTGGCCGAGGCGTCGAACGCGCAGCCGCAGGTGATCCTGATCGGCACCGGCTCCGAGGTGCAGCTCTGCCTGGCCGCCCGGGAGCGGCTGGAGGCCGAGGGCACCCCGACCCGGGTGGTCTCGATGCCGTGCCAGGAGTGGTTCCGGGAGCAGGACTCGGCCTACCAGGACGCGGTGCTGCCCCGCGACGTGCGGGCCCGGGTCAGTGTCGAGGCCGGCATCGCGATGTCCTGGCGGGACCTGATCGGCGACAGCGGCGAGGCGGTCAGCCTGGAGCACTACGGCGCGAGCGCACCGCACAGCGTGCTCTTCGAACAGTTCGGATTCACCCCTGACCGGATCGTCGCGGCCGCGCACGCGTCGCTGACCCGGGTGGGCCAGATCACCGGTGAGACCACCGGCAACTGAGGGAGCGTTGCAGACATGACTGACCGGTTGGGTGAGCTCACCGCCGCGGGAGTGGCGGTCTGGCTCGACGATCTTTCAAGGGTGCGGCTGAGTTCGGGCAACCTGGACCAGCTGCGCCGGGAGAAGCACCTGGTCGGGGTGACCACCAACCCGACCATCTTCGCCAAGGCGCTCAGCGACGCGGACGAGTACAACTGGCAACTGCGGGACCTGGCGGTGCGCGGGGTCAGCGTCGAGGAGGCGGTCCGCGCGCTGACCACCTACGACGTGCGGTGGGCCTGCGACGTGATGCGCCCGGCGTACGACAGCAGTGCCGGGGTGGACGGTCGGGTCTCGATCGAGGTGGACCCGCGGCTGGCGTACCAGACCGAGCCGACGGTCGCCGAGGCGAAGGCCCTGTGGTGGCTGATCGACCGGCCGAACCTGTTCATCAAGATCCCGGCGACCGAGGCCGGGCTGCCGGCCATCACCGCGACCCTGGCCGCCGGGATCAGCGTGAACGTCACGCTGATCTTCGGGTTGGAGCGCTACTCGCAGGTGATGGAGGCGTTCCTGGCCGGCCTGGAGCAGGCGTTGGCGAACGGGCACGACCTGTCCAAGATCGCCTCGGTGGCCTCGTTCTTCGTCTCCCGGGTCGACACCGAGGTGGACAAGCGGCTGGACAAGCTCGGCGGCGGTGCCGGCCGGCCGGATCTGGCCGCGCTGAAGGGCAAGGCGGCGGTCGCCAACGCGCAGCTCGCGTACGAGCGGTACTCCGAGGTCTTCTCCTCGGACCGCTGGCAGGCGCTGGCCGACGCCGGCGCCCACCCGCAGCGCCCGCTCTGGGCCTCCACCTCCACCAAGAACCCGGAGTACCGGGACGTGATCTACGTCGAGGAGCTGATCGCCCCCGGCACCGTCAACACCATGCCCGAGCCGGTGATCGACGCCTTCGCCGAGCACGGCGAGATCCGCCCGGACACCGTCACCGGCGCCTACTCGGAGGCCCGGGAGGTCTTCACCGGGCTGGCCGCGGCCGGCGTCGACTTCGACGACGTGATCGCCACCCTGGAGCGGGAGGGCGTGGAGAAGTTCGAGGCGAGCTGGCTGGAGCTGCTGGACGGGGTCCGCAAGTCGCTGGAGGCCGCCGCGCAGGGCGCCGGCGAGCCGAACCAGGCCGCCGGGGAGAACGCCGAGGCGGCCCTCCGGGCCGGAGGCAACGCGTGACCACGGGGCAGGGGCAGGACCTGCTCGACGGCGGCTGCGAGGGGGCGGCCGGGCTCGCCGTCTACGGTGCGGAGGCGGTCGACGCCGCGGCCCCGGCCTCGGCCCGGGCCGCGCTGCTCGCCGAGGACGTACCGGCGCGGCTGGTCGGCAAGGACCCGACGCTGTGGGGGCCGGAGGCGCAGGCCGAGGCGGCGATCCGGCTCGGCTGGGTGGACACCTTCCGGCGCAGCCGGGAACTGCTCCCCCAACTCGCCGAGCTGAAGGCCGAACTGGCCGACCTCGACCACGTGGTACTCGCCGGGATGGGCGGCTCGTCGCTGGCCCCCGAGGTGATCACCCGTACCCTCGGCAGGTCGCTGACCGTGCTGGACACCACCGACCCCGGTCAGGTGCGGGCGGCGATCGCCGACCGGCTGGACCGGACCGTCGTGGTGGTGGCCAGCAAGTCCGGCTCGACCGTGGAGACCGACAGCCACCGCCGGGCGTACTGGCAGGCGTTCCTCGACTCCGGGCTGACCGAGGCCGAGGCGGGCCGGCGCTTCGTGGTGGTCACCGATCCCGGCTCGCCACTGGCCAAGACCGCCGAGGAGATGGGCGCGTTCGTGGTGCTCGCCGACCCGGACGTCGGGGGGCGCTACTCGGCGCTGACCGCGTTCGGGCTGGTCCCGTCGGCACTGGCCGGGGTCGAGGTGGCGGAACTGCTGGACCAGGCCGAGGAGTTGGCCGGAGCGCTCGGCGGGGCGCAGGACAACCCCGGGCTGGCGCTCGGCGCCGCGCTCGGTGCCGCCGCCACCACCGGCCGGGACAAGGTCGCACTGGTCTCGGACGGCACCGGCATCGACGGCCTCGGCGACTGGGCCGAGCAGTTGATCGCCGAGTCGACCGGCAAGAACGGCGTCGGCATCCTGCCGGTGGTGGTCGAGGACCCGGGCAGCCCGGGTGCGACCGGACCGGACGTGCTGACCGTCACCTACGGCGGCGGGCTCGCCGCCGGTGCGGTGCCGGGCGGCGGCATCCGGCCCGACCTGGCGGTCAACGGCCCGCTGGGCGCGCAGTTCCTGGCCTGGGAGTACGCATGCGCGGTCGCCGGGGTGGTGCTCGGGATCGACCCGTTCAACCAGCCGAACGTGACCGAGTCCAAGGAGAACACCAACCGGCTGCTCGGCACCGGGCTGCCGATCGAGACACCGACCTTCGTCGACGGCGGGATCGAGGGGTACTGGTTCCCGGGCGAGCCGCAGCGGACCGACCCGCTCCCCGGTGACCTGGCCGGGGCGCTGCGGCTGCTGTTGGACGGGCTCGGCGACGGCGGCTACCTGGCCGTGATGGCCTACCTCGACCGGTTCGCCGACGCCAAGACCGCGCAGGTGCGCCCCGGGCTCGCCGCCGCCTCCGGCCGCCCGGTCACCTTCGGCTGGGGGCCCCGGTTCCTGCACTCCACCGGGCAATACCACAAAGGCGGCCCGCAGCTCGGGTCGTACCTGCAGATCACCGGGGACGTGGCCGACGACCTGCCGGTGCCCGGCAAGCCGTACTCGTTCGGGCAGTTGCAGGCCGCGCAGGCCGCGGGCGACCGCGAAGCCCTCGCCCAGCGGGGCCGGCCGGTGCTCCGGCTGCACCTGACCGACCGGGGCGCCGGACTTCCCCACCTGCTCGATGCGGTACGGGGTCTGCGGAGTTGACGACAACCCGGCATGCTGACACTGACGGACTGAGCGAGGAGGGGGAACCGTGAATCCGCTGCGCGACCCGCAGGACCGGCGGTTGCCGCGGATCCCGGAGCCGTGCGCACTGGTGATCTTCGGCGTCACCGGGGACCTGGCCCGCAAGAAACTGCTTCCGGCGGTCTACGACCTGGCCAACCGGGGGCTGCTGCCACCGGGCTTCGTGGTGCTCGGGTTCGCCCGGCGCGACTGGGGCGACGGCGACTTCGAGTCGATGGCCCGGCACGCCGCCCAGGCACACGCCCGGACACCGTGGCGGGACGAGGTCTGGGGCCGGCTGGCCGGCAACATCAAGTTCGTCGGCGGCGCGTTCGACGACGACGCCGCGTTCGACCAGCTCGAAGCCACTCTGGACGAGCTGCGGGACAGCCACGGGATCGGCGGCAACGCCGCCTTCTACTTCTCCATCCCGCCGGCGGCGTTCCCGACCGTGCTCAAGCAGCTCGCCCGGACCGGCATGGCCGACAACGACAAGTGCGGCGGTTGGCGGCGGGTGGTGGTGGAGAAGCCGTTCGGGCACGACCTGCCCTCGGCAAAGGCGCTCAACGACCTGGTCGACGACGTCTTCACCCGGGACGACGTGTTCCGGATCGACCACTACCTGGGCAAGGAAACCGTCCAGAACATCCTCGCCCTGCGCTTCGCCAACAGTCTCTTCGAGCCGCTGTGGAACTCCAAGTACGTCGACTCGGTGCAGATCACCATGGCCGAGGACGTCGGGATCGGCACCCGGGCCGGCTTCTACGACGCGACCGGTACCGCCCGGGACGTGCTGCAGAACCACCTCCTGCAACTGCTCGCCCTGGTGGCGATGGAGGAGCCGACAAGCTTCGACGCCAGCGAGATCCGGGCCGAGAAGCTGAAGGTGCTGCGCGCGATCACCCTGCCGGTTGACGTGCACGCCGGCACCGTGCGTGGGCAATACCTGCCCGGCTGGGTGGCCGGTAAGCGGGCGGTCGGCTACCTCGACGAGGAGGGCGTGCCCCCCGACTCGACCACCGAGACGTACGTGGCGGTCCGGCTCGGCATCCAGAACCGGCGCTGGGCCGGGGTGCCGTTCTACATCCGGGCCGGCAAGCGGCTGCCGCGCCGGGTGACCGAGGTCGCCATCATGTTCAAGAAGGCGCCGCACCTGCCGTTCAACCCGGCCGACATGGAGATGCTCGGCAACAACCAGCTCGTGATCCGGGTCCAGCCGGACGAGGGCGTGGTGCTGAAGTTCGGCTCCAAGGTCCCCGGCACCACCATGGAGGTCCGGGACATCGCGATGGACTTCCAGTACGGCGAGGCGTTCACCGAGTCCAGCCCCGAGGCGTACGAGCGGCTGGTGCTGGACGTGCTGATCGGTGACCGGACCCTCTTCCCGGACGCCGCCGAGGTCGAGCAGAGCTGGCAGGTGATCGACCCGCTGGAGGAGGCCTGGGAGGGCGTCAAGCCGGAGCCGTACCGGGCCGGTGAGTGGGGTCCCCGGGCGGCGGACGAGCTGCTCGCCCGGGAGGACCGGGCGTGGCGGCGGGCGTGACCTGCCGAGGATCGCGACAACAACCAGGAGGCATCGTTGATCGGCTTGTGGGACACCACCGGTAACGAGGTGGTTAAGGCCCTGGCCGCCGAGCGGCGCAGCGCCGGCGGAGTTGCCAGCGGCATGGCGCTGACCCTGATCGTCGTCGTCGACGAGCCGCGGGTCCGGGAGGCCGAGGCGGCGGTCACCATCGCCTCGGCCGCCCACCCGTGCCGGATGGTGGTGGTGGTCCGCTCCGACATCGAACGCGACCGCAACCGGCTCGACGCCGAGATCGTGGTCGGCGGCCGGCTCGGTCCCGGCGAGGCGGTGGTGACCCGGATGTACGGCCGGCTCGCCCTGCACGCCGAGTCGGTGGTGATGCCGCTGCTGGTGCCGGACGTGCCGGTGGTGACCTGGTGGCACGGCGAACCGCCGGCCGAGATCGCCAACGACTTCCTCGGGGTGGTGGCGGACCGCCGGATCACCGACTGCGCGCAGACCACCGATCCGGTGGAGGCGCTGCGGCAGCGAGCCCGGGACTACGCGCCCGGCGACACCGACCTGGCGTGGACCCGGATCACCCCGTGGCGCACCCTGGTCGCCGGGGCGTTCGACGCCACCGAGGGCAACCCGGTCACCTCGGCCACCGTGGTCGCCCCGCACACCGACCCGACCGCGGCACTGATGATCGGCTGGTTGAAGTCCCGGCTGGGGCTGCACCCGCACTGGGAGCACACCAGCGAGTTCCCCCGGATGCGCTCGGTGGAGCTGCGCTGCGCCAACGGCGACGAGCTGGTGCTGACCCGGGACAACAACCAGGCGACGTTCCGGCGTACCGGGCAGGCCGACCGGCAACTGCCGCTGGTGCGCCGCCCGCTCGGCGACGAACTCGCCGAGGAGCTGCGCCGGCTCGACCCGGACCAGATCTACGCCGAGGCGCTGGGCGCCGCCGCCGGGGTGGCCGGGCTGGACCGCCGGCCGGCCCAGCGGGTGCACATCTGGAAGGACCCGTCGAAGCAGCCCCAGGGCGTGGCGTGACCGAAACCACGGTGGTGGTGCACGCCGACCCCGAGCTACTCGCGCAGGCGGTCGCGGCCCGGCTGCTGGTCAGGATCATCGACGCCCAGGCAGAACGGGGCGAGGCGAGCGTGGTGCTGACCGGCGGCCGGATCGCGGCAGCGGTCCACCGGGCGGTACGCGAGCTGCCGGCCCGGGACGCGGTCGACTGGTCCCGGGTCGACGTCTGGTGGGGTGACGAACGGTTCCTGCCGGCCGGGCACCCGGAGCGGAACGAGACCCAGGCCCGGGAGGCGCTGCTCGACGCGCTGCCGCAGCTCCGGGTGCACCCGATGCCCGCCTCGGACGGGCCGGACGGTGCCGACCCGGAGGCGGCGGCGGCCCGGTACGCGGCCGAACTCACCGCGGCCGCTGGCCCGGGTACGGCCACCCTGCCCTACTTCGACGTGCTGATGCTCGGGGTGGGCGAGGACGGCCACGTCGCCTCGCTCTTCCCCGAGCATCCGGTCGCCTACGAGAACCGGCCGGTGAGCGCGGTGCGGGGCAGCCCCAAGCCTCCCCCGGTGCGGATCACCCTGACCCGGGGTGCCATCAACACCGCCGAGGACGTCTGGCTGATCGCCAGCGGCAGCGGCAAGGCCCGGGCGGTCGGCATGGCGCTGAGCGGTGCCGGGCCGGTGCAGGTGCCGGCGGCCGGAGTCGCCGGGGTGCAGCGGACGCGGTGGCTGCTGGACCGGGCGGCCGCAGCCGAGGTGAAGCCCACGTTCCGCAGCCTCCGCTGAATCGACGGGGTTGCCGCCAGCCACGGTCGCCCGGTGTCACCGGCCCGGGGCTCGGTCAGGCTTCACCTCGCCGGGCCCGCAGTGCGGCCAGCGCCTCGGCGAGAATCGCCTCGGCGTCCGCCTCGCTACGCCGCTCCTTCACGTACGCCAGATGCGACTTGTACGGCTCCGTCCGCGGCCGTCCGGGCGGATTGTGCACGTCCTGCCCGGCTGGCTGCCCGCAGTGCGGGCAGTCCCAGGTCTCCGGAATCTCGGCCTCGGCCGCCAGCAGGATCTCCTGCATGTGCCCGCTGCCGCACCAGTAGGTGACCGGACGGCGGGGGGCCGGTTCGCATCGCTCGGTCGGCCTGGCTGGGCCGGCACCGACTCGGCTGCCACGGATGGCACTGCCACTGGGCACGACTGCTCGCTCCGTTCGTCAGAGGGGGCCCCTGGGGGTATGACAAACTGCGCGCGGCCCACGTTAGCGGACCGCGCGCAGTTTGTACGCCCTGGTTGTCAGGTCGTCTCGGCGAGACGCAGCCAGAGCCCCAGCCCGACGATGCAGGCGAACCAGACAAGACCCACCAGAACGGTGTATCGGTCGAGGTTCTTCTCGGCCACCGAGGAGCCGGCCAGGCTGGAGCTGACCCCTCCGCCGAACATGCTCGACATCCCGCCGCCCTTGCCCCGGTGCAGCAGGATCAGCAAGGTGAGCAGCACGCTCGTGATCACCAGCAACACGATCAACGTGTATGCGAACCAGATCGGCATGGTAGGGGTCAGTCCTCTCAGCTACGCGGGGCTCGTCAAGGATAGCGACCGTCAGCGGGCGATGTGCTCCGGGAACCGGCAGATCTGCACGAACTCCTCGGCGTCCAGGCTCGCCCCGCCGACCAGCGCGCCGTCCACGTCGGGCTGCGCCATGATCGCGGCGATGTTGGCCGCCTTCACCGACCCGCCGTAGAGCACCCGGACCTGGCTGGCGGTCTCCGGACCGTGCACCTCGGCGATCCGCTGCCGGATCGCGCCGCAGACCTCCTGGGCGTTCTCCGGAGTCGCGGTCTTGCCAGTACCGATCGCCCAGACCGGCTCGTACGCGACGACGAGCTTGGCCACCTGCTCGGCGGTCAGCCCGGCCAGCGACCCGTCGAGCTGGCCGCGCACGTACGCCACCTGCCCGTCCTGCTCGCGGATGTCCAGGCCCTCGCCGACGCAGACGATCGGGGTCAACTCGTTGGCCAGCGCCGCCTTCACCTTGGCGTTGACCAGAGCGTCGTCCTCGTGGTGGTACGTCCGCCGCTCGGAGTGCCCGACGACCACATAGGTGCAGCCCAGCGCGGTCAGCAGCGCACCGGAGATCTCCCCGGTGTACGCCCCGCCCTTGTGCGGCGAGAGGTCCTGCGCGCCGTACCCGATCAGCAGCTTGTCGCCGTCGACCAGGGTCTGCACCGTCCGCAGGTCGGTGTACGGCGGCAGCACCACCGTCTCCACGTCGGTCAACTGCTTCTCGTTGAGGCTCGCGGCGAGCTTCTGGATCAGCAGGTTGGCTTCCCGGTGGTTGAGGTTCATCTTCCAGTTGCCGGCCATCAAGGGGCGGCGGGTGGGCGCAGGGGTGGCCACTAATGCTCCAGAGCGACGATGCCGGGGAGGGCCTTGCCCTCCAGGTATTCCAGCGAGGCTCCCCCGCCGGTCGAGATGTGCCCGAACGACGACTCGTCCAGGCCCAGCGCGCGGACGGCCGCGGCGGAGTCACCGCCACCGACCACGGTGAAGCCCTTCACGGAGGTGATCGCCTCGGCCACCCCCCGGGTACCGGCGGCGAACGGGGCCAGCTCGAAGACGCCCATCGGGCCGTTCCAGAACACCATCCGGGCCGTACCGGCCATGTCGGCGAACTCGGCGACCGTGCGGGGGCCGATGTCGAGGCCGAGCCGGTCGGCCGGGATCGCGTTCACCGGCACGGTGTCGTACGCGGCGTCGGCGCTGAACTCGGTCGCCGCCACCACGTCGACCGGGAGCACGATCCGGTCGGCGCCCCGCTCCAGCAGGTCCCGGCAGGTGTCGAGCATCTCCTCCTCGAGCAGCGACTTGCCCACCTCGTGCCCCTGGGCACGCAGGAAGGTGAAGCACATGCCGCCGCCGATCAGCAACCGGTCGACGGTCGGCAGCAGCGCCTCGATCACGGCGAGCTTGTCGGAGACCTTGGAGCCGCCGAGTACCACCACGTAGGGGCGGTCCGGCTCGTGCCGCAGCCGGGCCAGCACCTCGACCTCGCGGAGCACGAGCTGGCCGGCGAAGTGCGGCAGCCGGGCCGGTACGTCGTAGACGCTGGCGTGCTTGCGGTGCACGGCGCCGAACGCGTCGTCGACGAAAGCCTCGGCGAACGCGGCGAGCTGGTCGGCGAAGGCGCCCCGCTCCGCCTCATCCTTGCTGGTCTCACCCGGGTTGAACCGCAGGTTCTCCAGCAGCGCGACCTGGCCGGCACCGAGCTCCTCGACCGCCTTGCGGGCGGACTCGCCGACCGTGTCGGTGGCGAACGCGACCTCGGTGCCGAGCAGCTCACCGAGCCGGGCCGCGACCGGGGCGAGGCTGTATTTCGGGTCGGGCGCGCCCTTGGGACGGCCCAGGTGCGAGCAGACGACGAGGGCGGCCCCGGCGTCCCGCAGCGCGGTCAGCGTCGGCAGTACGGCCCGGATCCGGCCGTCGTCGGCGATGGCGCCGGTCTCCTTGTCGAGGGGCACGTTCAGGTCGGCGCGCACCAGTACTCGCCGGCCCGAGACCCCCTCGGCGAGCAGATCGTCGAGGTTGCGAATGGTCACAGCCCCGCACCGACCAGCTTCACGAGGTCGACCAGGCGGTTCGAGTAGCCCCACTCGTTGTCGTACCAGCCGACGACCTTGACCTGGTTGCCGATCACCTTGGTCAGGCCGGAGTCGAAGATGCACGAGGCCGGGTCGGTGACGATGTCGGCGGAGACGATCTCGTCCTCGGTGTAGGTGAGGAGGCCCTTCAGCGGCCCCTCGGCGGCGGCCTTCATCGCGGCGTTGATCTCCTCGACCGAGGTGTCCCGGCCGGCGTCGATGGTCAGGTCGGTGGCCGAGCCGGTCGGGATCGGCACCCGCAGCGCGAAGCCGTCCAGCTTGCCCTTGAGGTCGGGCAGCACCAGGCCGATCGCCTTGGCGGCACCGGTCGAGGTCGGCACGATGTTCAGCGCGGCGGCGCGGGCCCGGCGGAGGTCCTTGTGCGGGCCGTCCTGGAGGTTCTGGTCCTGGGTGTACGCGTGGATGGTGGTCATCAGCCCCTTCTCGATGCCCACCGTGTCCTGCAGCACCTTCGCCATCGGCGCCAGGCAGTTGGTGGTGCACGAGGCGTTGGAGATGATGTTGTGCTTCGCCGGGTCGTACATCTGGTGGTTGACCCCCATGACGACCGTGACGTCCTCGTTCTTGGCCGGCGCCGAGATGATGACCTTCTTGGCCCCACCGTCGATGTGCGCCTTCGCCTTGGTGGCGTCGGTGAAGAAGCCGGTCGACTCGATCACGACGTCGGCACCGAGGTCGCCCCAGGGCAGCTTGCTCGGGTCCTTCTCGGCGAAGACCTTCATGGTGTGCCCGCCGACGCTGATCTCGTCGGCGCTCGCCTTGACCTCCTGCGGCAGCCGGCCGAGGATGCTGTCGTACTTGACCAGGTGCGCCAGCGTGGCGTTGTCGGTCAGGTCGTTGGCGCCGACCACCTCGACGTCGGCGCCCGACGCGAGCACCGCGCGGAAGAAGTTGCGGCCGATCCGGCCGAATCCGTTGATGCCAACCCGGATGGTCACTGGGTCCATCTCCTTGTGTTTCGGTTCACCGCCGGTTGGAGCGCGCGGCGAAGGTGGGCGCGCCGACCGCTGGAGCCGGCCGCTGGATGTCACCCCGGCCGTCTCACCGCGACCTCTGGGCGGTCAGCACGGCGGAGAAGGCCGGTACCGGCCCCATCGCCGTACGCTGCGACCTTATCCGAGCGCGCCGCTCCGCGTTGCGTCGGGGCACAATCCGGCCAATCGACTTCACCGGCGGGGGTGCGAGGAGCGCGCCGGGAGCGTCAGACCGCCAGCATGTCCGGGGTGACCGCCGCTTCGGTGTCGGGGATGCCCAGGTCACGGGCCCGCTTGTCGGCCAACGCCAGCAGCCGGCGGATCCGCCCGGCGATCGCGTCCTTGGTCAGCGGCGGGTCGGCCAGGGCACCCAGTTCCTCTAGGGATGCCTGCCGGTGCTCCAGCCGCAGCCGGCCGGCCGAGGTGAGGTGGTTCGGGGCGTCCTCGGCGAGGATCTCCAGGGCCCGGGTGACCCGGGCGGCGGCGGCGACGGCGGCCCGGGCCGAGCGGCGCAGGTTGGCGTCGTCGAAGTTGGCCAGCCGGTTGGCGGTGGCCCGCACCTCGCGGCGTACCCGGCGCTCCTCCCAGGAGAGCACGCTGGAGTGTGCGCCGATCCGGGTCAGCAGCGCGGCGATCGCGTCGCCGTCCTTGACCACCACCCGGTCCACCCCGCGCACCTCGCGGTACTTGGCGGTGATGCCGATCCGGCGGGCCGCGCCGACCAGCGCGAGCGCCGTCTCCGGGCCGGGGCAGGTGATCTCCAGCGCGCAGGAGCGGCCCGGCTCGGTCAGCGAACCGTGCGCCATGAAGGCACCCCGCCAGGCCGAGACCGCGCAGCAGACGTTCGCCGCCACCACGTGCGGGGGCAGCCCGCGTACCGGCCGGCCGCGTACGTCGAGCAGCCCGGTCTGCCGGGCCAGCGCCTCGCCGTCCTTGACCACCCGGACGATGTAGTGGCTGCCCTTGCGCAGCCCGCCGGAGGCGAGTACGTGGATCTCGCTCGGATATCCGTAGACCTCGGCGATCTCCCGGCGCAGCCGACGGGCCACCGCGCCGGTGTCGAGTTCCGCCTCGACCACCACCCGTCCGGAGACGATGTGCAGTCCGCCCGCGAAGCGCAGCAGGGCGGCCATCTCCGCCCGCCGGCAGCAGGGCTTGGGCACGTCGACCCGACTCAGCTCGTCCTTGACCGCAGCCGTCATCGCCATCTTGTCGTCACCTCGTGGGCCGGTCCCGGCGGGTGCCGGTGATTCGTAGGTGCTTGGTTGTTGATTCGTAGGTGCTTAACGATCGGCGCCCAGGAGAGGCACCAGCGCGGCGCCCAGCGCTGCCGGATCGTGCTGGGGCCCGCCGTCCGGTACGGCCACCGGGGCGAGCACGAGCCGCGCACCCAGCGATTCTGCCGCACGATGCACCGGTTCGGGGTCACCCACCGCCTTTCCGTCCGCCAGCACCACGTCGACGGTGAGCCCGGGCAGGTACCAGCCGAGCGCGGCCAGGTGGTCGGCGAGGGAGAGGCCGAGCGTCTCCGCCTCGTTGGCGAGGTTCAGCGTGACCAGCCGGCGGGCCCGGCTCGCCACCATCGCCGCGGCCAGCTCCGGCACCAGCAGGTGCGGGATGACGCTGGTGTACCAGCTTCCCGGGCCGAAGATCAGCCAGTCGGCCTCGCGGACCGCCGCCACCGCCTGCGGGCAGGCGCTCGGCCCCTCCGGGGTGAGCCGGACCGACTCGACCCGGCCGTCGGTGACCGCCACCGCGTGCTGTCCGCGTATCGTCTGCACGGCACTCGGCCGGCGCGGGTCGGCGCCGCGCACCCGGGCCTCGATGCCGACCGGCTGGCAGGCCATCGGCAGCACCCGGCCGACCGCGCCGAGCATCGCGGCGGCGTGGTCGAGCGCGGCCACCGGGTCGCCGAGCAGCTCCATCAGCCCGCAGAGCACCAGGTTGCCGACCGCATGCCCGGCCAGCGGGTCGGGACGCGGGCCGCCGCCGGCAAACCGGTGCTGGAACAGCGCGGCGCTGCGCCGGGTCCCGGGCTCGTCCGCGGCCAGCGCGGCGAGCGCCTGCCGCAGGTCGCCGGGGGGCAGCGCGCCGCGTTCGAGGCGCAGCCGCCCGCTGGAGCCGCCGTCGTCGCCGACCGTCACCACGGCGGTGATGTCGAGGTCCAGCTCCGGCGCGCAGCGGCGCAGCGCCCGCAGCGACGCCGACAGGCCGTGCCCGCCGCCGAACGCGACCACCCGCAGCTTCACTGAACCTCTTTCCTCCCCCGCTTGCGGTCCGTCGTGACCGCGGGTGGACATCGGGGGGCGCGCGCCGCGCGGTTCAGGTGGAGAAAGGTTCACTCGCGCCCCAGGTCACGATGGTGCGGCGTGGCCGAGAGCCGGGCCTGGCGCAGCCGGGCCGCGAGTTCCTCGGCGATCGCCACGCTGCGGTGCTTGCCGCCGGTGCAGCCGACCGCCACGGTCAGGTAACGCTTCCCCTCCCGCTCGAAGCCGGGCGCGGTCGCGTTGATCAACCGGGCGTACGTCTCGACGAAGGTCACCGCGCCGTGCTGACCGAGCACGTACCGGCTGACGTCCTCCTCCCGGCCGGTGTGCTCACGCAGCTCCGGCACCCAGTACGGGTTGGGCAGGAAGCGGGCGTCCAGCACGAAGTCGGCGTCCGGCGGGAGGCCGTACTTGAAGCCGAAGGAGAGCACGGTCACCCGGAGCCGGCGGGCGTCCTCGCCGCCGAACAGCTCCTCGACCCGGCTGCGGAGCTGGTTCACGTTCAGGTGGGAGGTGTCGATGATCACGTCGGCCTGGTCGCGGGCCTCCTCCAGCAGGCCGCGCTCGACCGCGATGCCGTCGGCGAGCCGGCCGTCGCCCTGCAGCGGGTGCGAGCGCCGGACGCTCTCGAAGCGCCGGATCAGCACCTCGTCGTCGGCGTCCACGAAGACCACCCGGGGCTGGAAGCCGCGTTCCTTGAGTGCCCGGATCGCCCCGGCCAGGTCGGTGGAGAATGCCCGGCTGCGCACGTCGAGCACCATCGCGGTCTTCCGGGCCGCCCCACCGGCCTGGAACGCCAGTTCGGCCATGTCGAGCATGAGCGCCTGCGGCAGGTTGTCCACCACGTAGAAGCCGACGTTCTCCAGTGCCCGGGCAACGGTGCTGCGGCCACCGCCGGAGACCCCGGTGACCACCACCAGGGTGGTGTCCGAGCGGGTCGGCTCCGCCGGTTCCGCCTCGGACCGGGTCCGCGCCGGCTGCCCCCCGTCCGGTGCCTGTTCCGTCTCGTACTCCCTGCTCTGGTCTTTCGCGCCCGTCGGCGACTCGTCGGTCGCCAGCCGAGTCTCGCTCACGCTCCACCCCCAGCCGTACCCGCCTGCCGGATCGACGGTACGCCGCCCGGATGCGGGTTCGGCGAGGGTCGACCACCCGACGAGGTTGGAGACGTAATCTACCCGGCCGTCGGAATCTCCCGGGCCGGCGGCCCAGCCGGATTGCCGTTCGCGATTGCTAAAGGAATCTTTCTAGAGTTATCTTTAGGGTATGCCGCCGCCACCCAGGTCCGAGATCCGACTCACCGACCCCCGGGCCCTCCGGGGGTACGCGCACCCGCTCCGGATGGCCCTGCTCGGGCTGCTCCGCCGGGAGGGGCCACTGACCGCGACCCAGGCCGCCGAGCGGCTCGACGAGAGCGTGCCGAACTGCTCCTACCACCTGCGCCAGCTCGCCAAGTACGGCCTCGCGGAGCGGTCCGAGGGCGCCGACGCCCGGGAACGGCCCTGGCAGGCGACCGCGCTCAGCACCTCCTGGGACGACCTCTCCGACGATCCGGAGGCCCGGGCGGCGGCCAACCACCTCAACGCGATGGTCCTGGACCACTACGTCGCCCGGGCCCGGGCCCACCTGGCACAGCGGCCGTACGAGCCGGCGGACTGGCGGGCGGTGCTCGGCTTCGGCGACGCGCTCGTGCACGTCACCGCGGCGGAACTGGCCGAACTGACCCGCCGGATCGAAGCCCTGCTCGCCGAGTACGACGAACGGATGACCGACCCGTCGACCCGGCCCGAGGGCTCCCGGGCGATCGGGCTCATCCAACTGGTCGTACCCACCGAGCCGCCGACGCCACCGGCTGCCGCAGAGCGAGCTTCCGGCTCGACCGGGGAGCCGGGGCGATGACCGGCACGCTGACCCCGCCCGCGGTCGAACGCCGCCGGCGCTGGGTGCCGGAGCTGCTGCGCCAGGCACCGTTCCGGCGGTACTGGTCAGCCCAGACCGTGTCACTCTTCGGCGACCAGATCTCCGTGCTCGCCCTGCCCCTGCTGGCGGTGCTCGGCACCGGGGCCGGCCCGGCCGAGATGGGCTACCTCACCGCCGCCGCACTGATCCCGAACCTGCTCTTCTCGCTGCTCCTCGGCGCCTGGATCGACCGCTACCCGGAGAAGCGCCGGGTGATGATCCTCGCCGACCTCGGCCGGGCGGTGCTGCTCGCCGCCGTGCCGGTGGCGTACCTGTTCGGGGTGCTCTCCCTCGGCCAGCTCTACGTGGTCGCCTTCCTGACCGGCACCCTGGCGGTGCTCTTCGAGGTCGCGCACAGCACCCTCTTCGTCTCGCTGGTGCCCCGGAAGAACTACGTCGACGCGAACGCGCTGACCAACGGCAGCCGGGCGATGTCGTACGTCGCCGGGCCGAGCGCGGGCGGAATCCTGGTGCAGACCCTCACCGCACCTGTCGCACTGCTCGTCGACGCGGTGACGTACCTGGTCTCCGCGCTCTTCCTGGCCCGGATCGGACCGACCCGACCGACGGAGCCGTCCTCGGACGGCGGCGTCGTGCTCGGCATCAGGCAGGGACTCCGGTTCGTCGTCCGCTCCCCGATCCTCCGCTCGCTGCTGCTCGGCACCACCACGCTGAACCTCTTCAACTACATGTTCACCGCGCTGTTCGTGCTCTACGCCAGCACCGAACTGGGGCTCTCCCCCGGCATGCTCGGGCTGGTGATCGGAGCCGGCTCGGTCGGCGCGCTGCTCGGCGCGGCGGTCACCGGTCGACTCGTCCGCCGGCTCGGCATCGGCCGGACCGTGCTGGTCAGCTTCGTGCTCTTTCCGGCTCCGCTGGTGCTGGTGCCGCTGGCCGGCGGGCCGACCCCGGCGGTACTGGCCGCGCTCTTCGTCGCGGAGTTCCTCTGCGGGCTCGGCGTGATGATGCTGGACATCACCGTCGGCTCGCTACAGACGGCGGTCATCCCGGAGATGCTGCTGGCCCGGGTCACCGGCGCGAAGCGGACCGTCAACTACGGGATCCGGCCGATCGGCGCCGCGCTGGGTGGCAACCTGGGCGCGGTCCTCGGGGTACGCCCGACGCTCTGGATCGCCACCGTCGGGGCGCTCGCCGGGCTGCTCTGGGTGCTGCCGACCGCGATACCGAAGCTGCGCCACCTGCCGGAGCCGGATCACGCCGCCGCCGCGTGATCCGTTCCTGATC
>NZ_JBDJAV010000140.1:0-2088 GCF_039649625.1 Plantactinospora sp. ZYX-F-223
GGAACGGCTCAGCAGCAGAAGCCTCTTGACCGCATGCCGGTGCACGAGGTGTTCGGCCACCAGGGCGCCGACACCGCCGGTGCCGCCCGTGACCAGCACCCACCCGTCATCTAGCGCCGGTGCCTCCTCCGCAGCCGGACGCGTGGGCTGGAGACGAGGCACCAGAAGACCCTGAGCGCGTAGCACCGCCTGCTCTTCGTGGGTGGACAGCAGCGCGTCGAGGTCGGGCTCGACGTCCACGGGTACGTCACGCAGCAGAAACCGGCCCGGATGCTCCGACTGCGCCGAACGCACCAGTCCCCAGACCGCCGCCCCGGTGACGCCGTCGGGGCCGAGCCGGCCGTCCGGGGCTGCGACGAGGGCGTCACGGGTGAGGACGAGCAGCCGCCCGGTCTGCTCGGGCGAGCCGAGGAACCGTTGCATCTCGGCGAGGGTGTCGACCACGGCGTTCTCGCCCGACGGGGAATACACGACCACGGGCGGGATCTGCTCTGCGGTGTCTGTTGCGGCGCGCTCCGCCGGTACCCAGGTGACGGTTGTCAGGGACGCGGTCGTGGGGACCGCGGGCAACGCGCGGAGGCGGATCTCGTCGATGTCGGCGATGGGATGGCCGTCGTCGTCGGAGAGTCGGATCCGGGCGCTGTCCGGACCGTTCGGGGTCACGGTGACGCGGGCGCGGCGAGCGCCGGTGGCGTGGATCCGGATACCAGTCCAGGCGAACGGCAGTCGCAGTTCGTCCGCCGTCAGCATCGGGTGCAGCGCTGCATCCAGCAGCGCCGGGTGGATGGCGACGCCGGTGACCGGCTCGTCGGCGGGAAGTGCGACGTCGGCATAGAGCGTGTCGCCGCGTCGCCACAGCTGCCGCATGCCCCGGAACGTCGGCCCGTACTGATACCCGGCGGCCGCCACGTCGGTGTAGAACGTCTCGATCGGCGCGGTCTCGGCACCTGCGGGTGGCCAGTCGGCTTCGACGGTCTCCACCGGCTCGTCGCTCGTGTCGAGGCGGCCTTCGGCGTGCAGGGTCCAGTTGTCTGTGCCGTGGTGCCGGGCGTAGACGCGGGCGGTGTGCGCGGAGCCGCCGACCGGGACACAGACGATGCGGATGTGATGGGCGGTGTGCTCCGGAACGCTGAGGGGGGTGTGGACGACAAGCTCGCTGACACGGTTGTGGCCGAGATGGTCGCCGGTGTGCACGAGCCACTCGACGAAGGCGGTGCCGGGGACCATGGTGCTGCCCCTGACGACGTGGTCGGCCAGCCAGGGAAGAGTGTCCTGGTCGAGATGACCCGTGAGGATGGTGGGCTCGTCCGGGGTGGTGTGGGTGCTGGTGGCCAGCACTGGATGGTCGAGGTTGTGCTCCCCGACGGTGGTGGTGGGAGTCAGCCAGTAGCGCCGGTGCTGGAAGGCGTAGGTGGGAAGGCCCGTGTGCGTCTGCCCGGGACCGAGGACCGTGGCCCAGTCGACCCGGACACCGGCGGTCCAGACACTGCCGAGGGCGGTCAGCAGGTGGCCCCACTGCGGGCGGTCGCGGCGTTGGGAGGAGATCACCACGCTGTCGGCAGCGCATTCGGCCATCGCAAGTTCGAGGACGGGGTGGGCGCTGACCTCGACGAAGACGCGGGCACCTCGGCTGGTGAGCGTCTGCATGGCGGTGTCGAACCGCACCGTTTGGCGCAGGTTGCGCAGCCAGTAGCCGGCGTCCATGTCGGCGGTGTCGAGGACGTCGCCGGTAACCGTCGAGATGACCGGGATCTGCGAGGAGCGCGGTGTCAGGTCGTCCAGTTGCTTCATCAACGGGTCGGCGACCGCCTCGACGGCGGCGGAGTGGGAGGCGTAGTCGACCGGGATCATGCGGGCCCGCACCCCACGCTCGACCAGTTGTGCGGCGAGTGTCTCCAGCGCGGCCACGGGTCCGGCGAGTACGGTGGACGCCGCACTGTTGACGACCGCGATCTCGACGGCATTGGGCAGGTGCGGTTCCACCTCGGTACGGCCGAGCCCGACCGAAAGCATCCCACCGGTGCCGGCGATCTCCCGGACCAGTCGAGACCGGACCACTACCACCTGGGCACCGTCGGCAAGCGACAA
>NZ_JBDJAV010000141.1:0-2047 GCF_039649625.1 Plantactinospora sp. ZYX-F-223
CCGCTTCACCCGGGTCGACAGCCGGTCGGACTCGTGCTGCGCCCGGACCCCGCGCCGGGCGAGGATCGCAACCACGGCAGCACCATTCCGGCGCCAATCTCCGGCCGCCCGCTGCGCCCGGACCCCGCGCCGGGCGAGGATCGCAACAATGGTGAGCGCCGCCCATTGGATACGTCAGAGCGGCTGCGCCCGGACCCCGCGCCGGGCGAGGATCGCAACGACGGCCACGGCGACGTCGCGCTGCGGCTAGCCGAGTGCTGCGCCCGGACCCCGCGCCGGGCGAGGATAGCAACGGCTTGATTCCCGTACGGACGGTGGTCGGGCTCGGCGGCAGCTGCGCCCGGACCCGGCGCCGGGCGAGGATCGCAACGGGACCGACGTCGGCGATGACCTCGGTCATCTCCGGCCGCTGCGCCCGGACCCCGCGCCGGGCGAGGATCGCAACGCGCGCAGGGCAGCGAGTACGGTTGCCGCCTCGGCGAGCTGCGCCCGGACCCCGCGCCGGGCGAGGATCGCAACTTCGCGACGTGCAACTCGGACCAGACGAGCAGATCATCGCTGCGCCCGGACCTCGCGCCGGGCGAGGATCGCAACGGGTGGGCGATCGTCAACTCCGCTACCGCCCTGGCGCGGCTGCGCCCGGACCCCGCATCAGGCGAGGATCGCAACGCCTCCCACTGCCACAGATGGCAGTCTTGTCGGCACGCTGCGCCCAGACCCCGCGCCGGGCGAGGCCCGCAGCGGGATCACCGCCCGACGTACCGGGCTCGGGATGGCTTTGTGCCTGATCGCTGCGATCAGGGCAAGGACGTGCGTTCCAGATCGCCTTCGACGGCCGGCTCACCCTGGCCAGCCACTGACTACGTCACAACTACCAAGATCAGCCGTGAACTTGGCACTCCCGGTGCCAGCCGGTTGAGCAGAAGCGGACGGGAAGATGCCGCGATCTCCTGTCAGCGCAAGATGCTGTCGGCTATTACCACCCAACGCAACCGACTGCCCCAACAGCCGGCCGGATGGGCAGCAGCAGAGGTTCATGCGGCTTGGTCCTGTTCGGTGTCGGACAAGGTGCGGGCGAGGCCGGCGAGGCGTAGCCGGGCGCCGGGCCGGCGGTGGAGCCACCATATGTCGTCGGCAGGGGTGGCGGCCCGTTGTGCGGCGCTGTCGCGGGCTGCGGTGGCGATGGGGTACCACACGTCGGCCTCGGCCAGTCGCGTGTGGAGATGGTGTTCTCGGGCGGTCGAGTGGAGCCAGAACAGCAACGGTGGCACCCTGCCCGTGACGCGGGCGAGGTCTTGGTATCCGGCGATCTTGTCGACGAGGACGGGGAGAGGCTCGGTGCCGGTGTCGTACTCGACGAAGAACGGCAGGCTGGTGCTGTGTTCGGTCCAGATCCCGTGCCCGTCCGGGCGCACTCGCGGCGTGTAGACGAGAACCTGCACCGGGTCCCCGGACTCGGCGAAGCCCCCGCTGCGTTGGTAGCGCGCGGCGGGCCACCACCGGTCAAGACTGGCCTCGGGATGGGTACGGGCGTAGCCGGCGAGATCGGTGAAGAACCCGTTCACGCCGAGCAGGTGAGGTAGGTTGGCGCGGTTGGTCAGGTGCCACCGACGTCGGCGGGCCTGGTCCTTGCGAGGGAGGTCTTCACCGCGGTGAGCGGCGACGATCTCCACACCGAGCTGCCCGAGCAGATAGTGGTAGGGGTAGGTGCCGCCCTCGGCCCTGAACGGTCTGAACCGGCCCAACAGACCGACCTGGCAGAGCTTGCGAAGCCGGCGTTGGGCGAAATCGAGCGACCCGTAGAGGGCGTGGTTGATCTGGTCGGTGGTCAGCACGCCATGGTCGGCCAACCAGCCGAGCAGGACGTGATCGCGGTCGGTCAGGCGGGACTGTACCCGCAGGAACGGTTCATCCATCAGGCATTCCTTCTCTCGTTCTTAAGCACATATCCCCACGGGGAGACCCCCAGATAGTGGTCTGTCGCGGTACGGCGCCGACGCCCGACAGACGCCATGACCTGTGTTGTTAGCTGACGGAGGGGGTCGGT